>DATHKF010000206.1:0-12018 GCA_035489505.1 Bacteroidia bacterium
ATGAGATCCTTGAACTCCTGCGTTCCTTTTCCTTTCACGAGTTCAACGGCTTTCTTGTACATCACAAGCGCATTGTCGGGATCATTCTTGATGCGGTAAATCAATCCCATGTTGGTGAGACAGGAAACTGCGAATGGCCCCGTGGGTTCTTTCATGTACACTTCATTATACGCCGTGAGTGCGCGGTCGTATTCTTTCAATTCATGCAGCGTGCGCGCTTCCTGGTACAATCCGTTCGCGAGATAGTTTGAAGCCGGATACGTTTCGCGCATCTTTTTCAGGAGATCAGCCTTTTCCTGCTTCTTCCCCTGGTAGCCGTACGCCATCGCCTGCTGGTACATCGCGTAATCTTTGTTGCGGCTATCAGTCGTTGGTGTTGCTACCGCTTTTCCATAAAATTCTGCCGCGTTAATGAATTCGCTGAGACGGAAATATCCATCGCCCATGCAGAGGTACGCATCGAATATCCGTTCGTTGGAATCGTTCGGGCCTTTGTTGGTCACGTATTTCCGGAACCATACCACCGCTTCTGCAAATTGTTTCTGTTCGAAATAACAATACCCGATGTTGTAATTCGCGGTATTGTAATTCGGAAGAATGGTTGCACCCGGTGTGATCAGAAACTGTTTGTACGCAGCAATGGCTTTGTTGTAACCGGTAGAATCCTTACCGGTTTCCGCCTGCGCGTACCAGCTTTCACCTTTCCAGTAATGCGCCAGTGAATTCAGTTCGCGACTGATGGGGTACGTAAGCGACTTGTCGAAGTTTTTAATCGCTTCGGGATAATTTTTCTGGTTGAACAATTCGATCGCACGGTTATACGCTACCTTCTGGTGTGTCGCCTGCATGGCCGGAGTGAGCACTTTGATTTTCTCAATCGATTCGAGTGCGAGCTGGTAGTTTTTCGAACTGAGATACACATCGGTCAGCAGGAGATACGCTTCATCGCTGCGCGGTGTGTTGGGATATTCTGCGAGATAATTGTTCAACGCAACAATCGCCTCGTTGAACGGACTGAACGACAATTCGTAACTCAACCGCGCGTAATTGAACAAAGCATCTTCACGGATCACCGGATCGAATTTCATGGAAGACGCTTTCCCGAATGCAGAACGCGCATCTTGTTTTTCATTGTTGCGGAGATGACAATCGGCGAGGTGATACCAGGCGTTTTGCGCAAGTCCGTCCAGCGAATCACCTGCAGCTGCTTCGAAAAACGGAATGGCTTTGGCTACTGTATCTGCTTTGTAGTAGGCGTATCCAAGCTCATAGGATTCCTGGCGCGTGAGCACAGAAACACCGGCCTTGTGTTTTTCCAAAAACGGAATGGCTTCCTTGAAACGGTTGGTCCGGTAGTACGATGCACCAATGAGGTGCGCGATCTCCGGAACTTTTTTCGTGTCGGATGAATCGAGCAACGGTGGTGCAAATGCAATTACCTCGTTGTATTTCCCCTGGAGGTAATAAATCTGCGAGATGTACCACGGCGTTACCGGGCCGAACGTTGCATCATTCTGCAGTTTCAGAAAACCGGGCAAAGCGGTTTCGTAATTTCCTTCGGTGTAGGCAATGTGCGAATAGTAGTACGTTGCTGCCGGAGAATATTTCGAATTGATGTCGCGTATCTCGTAAAAATCTTTTTTCGCGGAATCAATATGCCCGAGTGAATAATGCGCGTACCCGCGTTTGAAATAAAACTCAGCGAGTTCAGCTTCCTGCAGGTCGTAAATTTCCACTTCGCGGAACCACTTGAGCGATTCTTTGTAATCCTTCTTGCGGTAGTTGTAGCGACCGAGCTGAAAGTACACCACACCGCATCGCGGACTTTCCGGGTGATGCGCCAGGAAATTGATCAGGCGGACTTCTGCGTCCTTGTGAAAAAGTTCCATTGCGCAGATCGCTGCGTAATATTCTGCATCTGCAACAAGAAGATCGTTTTGATTTTTTGCGTCGGCTACTATGCCGTCGAACACATCCTGCGCTTCCGCATATTTCTGTTTGCTGAAGAGATCGAGTCCATTCCGGAATTCTGCATCCGGAGCAACCACTGCCTGTGTCTGCTGAGCGAAAACAGCAACCGGAGTGAAGATGGAAAGCAAACCGCAAAACAGGAAAATCCTGTATAAACCCATTACTTGTAGTTTAGCGAATAAAGGTAGTATGGGTCATTTCATCACTCCGCAGTGTGTGTATGTACTTATCAACGTGACCGTGTTGAAATTATTGTAAGCGAAATATTGTTAACGTCTCCAATGAAGCTGGCGCGACCGAGGCGAAATTTCCCCATTTTCTATTCGCGCATAGTATCCGTTAACGAAATCTCATTACGTTTGTAAGCCAATGGACGCAGAAACCATCATCTCGCTCGACAAAGTCACCGTTTTTCAGAAACACAACATGGTGCTGAACAACGTTCACTTCAGTGTGCGCAAAGGTGAGTTCCTTTACCTGCTCGGAAAAACCGGCAGCGGAAAAAGTTCATTGATGAAAACGCTGTACTGCGATGTTCCCCTGAAACAGGGTGAAGCGAAGATTGTTGGATTTGATCTCGGCAAAATCAAGCAGAGTGATATTCCATACCTGCGGCGGAAAACCGGGATTGTGTTCCAGGATTTTCAATTGCTTTACGACCGCACCGTGAATGAGAATCTTCACTTCGTGATGAAGGCTACGGGCTGGAAGGACCGGAACAAGATGCAGGACCGTGCGCAGGAGGTCCTCGACAAAGTTGGACTGGCCACGAAAGGACATAAAATGCCGCATGAACTTTCCGGCGGTGAGCAGCAACGCGTTTCTATTGCGCGCGCTTTGCTCAATGACCCGGAAGTGATTCTGGCGGATGAGCCGACGGGGAATCTTGACCCGGAAACGTCGGAAGAAATCATGCGCTTGCTCACGAAGATCAGTGAAACAGGTACCGCGGTGATTGTGGCCACGCACGATATGCTGGTGGTGAGTAAATTTCCTGCACGCACACTGCGCTGCGAGAACGGTGAAGTCACCGAAGCCTAGCCCTGTAAAATAGAATGCAGACCCTTCGACAGGCTCAGGACCGGATCAAGCGGATTGCCGCAGATTTTAATCTGGTGCGCGATTTCAAAAAAATGGTACACGGAGCGGACGGAATACACCGAATAACACAGAATTTTGTTGCATGATTTCCGCGAAAATTCCGTAAGTTCCATGTATTCGGTGTACCATTAAAAAAATCACGCAGTGATTTGCAGTTAATCTTAAACGATCAGTTTAAGAATTTTTTCTGCATTCAACTTATTCGAGAATCGTTCAGCCAGTGCAACACGGCGCTTATCGATTTCTTCTGCTGTGAAAGGCTCCGTAGCGAGACGTTGAATTTCGGCACGCATAGAAGCAGCGTCTTCGCGGATGATGCACAGCGATTCGAGACCGGTGTTGGCTACCATCGGCGCATTCACAAGACAATGACGGCCATTGAAAAGTGCAACAAGCAGTTTCAGTTTGATGCCGGTAGCCTGAAATGTAGGCAGCACATTGACCTGTGCATTGGCAATGAGCTCGTCGATTTCCGTGGTATTGATGTTTGCTTTGAGCGTAACGTTTTTCATTCCGGCAGCCGCATTCCGCAATTCCGCGGAAGGATTGTTCCCGCCAATGACCAGCCGGTAATCGAGTGAACGAAAAACTTCATTCACGAGAAACAGCGCGGCCTGGTTGTTTTCACCCACTTCCAGGTTACCGTGGTAGAATGCGAAATCTCCAATGCCGGGTTTGCTTTTCACTTCTTCATTCGCGTGAAAAGCCATAACGTGCTGCACGTTTTTGTACCGCGATGAAAGATCAGCCGCATCCGCCGGAGAAATAGCGAGCACGTGCTGCGCATGATTCAACACCGCTTCAAACTTTTCGAGCTTGCCGGCTTCGCGTTTGAAATATTGTCGCTTCGACCACTTCTTCTCTACGCGTGCCAATGCGCGGTAATAATCGTGCTCGATGTTGTGCGTGCGGACAATTTTCTTTTTGGCTTTCAACGCAGGATGCGCCACGTACGCCGAGCAATGCAAGCCTTCGAAAAGGATGGGCGCGTCATCGGCAGCCAATGCATTCAGCATTTCTTCCGATTTCCGCGAGTTCACAATGAACGGCTCGGAAGAACACAATTGGAACACAGACGTGCGTCGCGAATAGTAATACACCTTTTCGCAATACTTTTCGAGTTCGGAAGATTTCTCACGGCCGTAATGAAAACAATGCAGCGTGATCTTTACCCCGAGTGCGTGAAGTGCTTTGATTTTGTAGAATACGTCGATAACACCACCGTAACTGGGAGGAAATGGAACGTCGAAAGAGACAATGTGTAATCGGGGGTGTGGCATTGGCGGGGCGAATTTAAGGAAATAGATGTCCTTCGACAAACCCGCGATAGGGTCGCTTCGCTCACCCAACATTAAATTTACCACGGCGGCACGGCGAATCGCTGCGTGATTTTATTTTTTTACCACAGGGAGCACTGAGTGGTTTTCACCGAGGTTCACTGAGTGTTTCTCAGAACCGTTGCTCAGTGAGCCTCTGTGAAATACCCCTGTGAACCTCGGTGGTTAATTTTTTCTTGAGCGTAGCCAATAAACGCGTAGTGGTGAGTCGCTACACAAACCGGGAATACACCGAAGTCAGAACGATTTCCTCATTCTCCCAGCACAATGAATCAGATGCTTTCACCGTATTCGCTTTCCAAACATCGTATTCCGCAGCATGCAGCGCCAGCAAAATAGTCTGCGAGAGTTTTTCCGGATCGAACGAAGTGGCCACAACTCCTACGTTCCATTCACGGACAATCTTCGCGACTTCGGGAAGATCGCTGGCCAGTACAGGAACACCCGCCTGTATGTAATCGAAAATTTTATTCGGCAGGCTGAGGCGGTAATTGATGTTCGTTGGCTTGTCGAGCGTAACACCAAGATCTGCAACGGCGGTGATGCTCCGCAATTCTTCGTGCGGAACTTTACCTTTCAGGATCACTTTGTCCTGGAGTTTTTCCTGCGCAATCATTTCTTTCAGTTTCGGAATGACGTCGCCGCTGCCAACAATGAGCAATAAAACACCATCGAGGTATTTCATGGCCTGCACGAGCTCTTCCGAACCGCGATCGATATTGATGCCCGCACCCTGAAGCAAAACGATTTTCCGGTCCCCAGGAAGATTCAGTTCTTCCCGTGTTTTGTTTCCTGTGCCCGTGCTTGCTTTCCGGGGCATATTGCGCACCACCAGCGGACGGATTTTGTACCTGTCGAAATACCAATCGGAAATGGATTGATTGACGGTGAACACGTGTTTGAGTTTTGGAAATATCCAGCGCTCTATGCGGCGCCATGCGTTCTGTTTGTTTTTTCGTCCGGTCAGCTCAGGAACTTCCGTAAATATCTCGTGTGTATCGTACACCAGCGGAATTCCTTTGAGCTTCGATACAAGATAATTGGGCATCAGCGTATCGAGGTCGTTCGATACAAGCACATCCGCTTTGCGAAACAACAGAAAGAAAAACAAGCGGAACTGAAACGTGGCATAAAACAAAACGCCTTTTTCAAAAAGCAGTTTCATGCGTCGGGTTTGATATGCCCGCGGCTGGAGTTCGAGACTTGCACGTTGTTTCCGTCCCACCAGCGTAACTTCAAAACCCATCGTGTGAAGCGTAGTGCACACTTTATGCACGCGCTGGTCAGTCACGAGATCGTTAATGACAGAAACAGCTGCTTTTTTCGTCATGAGATATTGGTTGAGCGAATTTAGGTAAAGTAAGGAGTAGTTGAGTAAGGAGTCGTTAAGTAGGCAGTAGGCTAGCAGGGAGTCTGCTGCTTAAACTACTGCCTACTTAAAGACTGCCTACTCTTTGCTACATTTGCAACGATGAAAACGGAGGAAAATTATCCGCTGCGGCAATTAAATACATTCGGTATGGATGTGTCTGCAAAGCTGTTTGCGAAGTTTACTTCGGAAGAAACGCTGGATAGTTTATCGCGCGGCAAAGAGTGGCAGGATAACGAACCGTTTATTCTCGGCGGTGGAAGCAATATCCTGTTCACCAAAAACGTGGATACGCTCGTAGCGCTCAACGGCATCAAAGGAATTGAAAACCGCGGCGGAGATGATGAACACGTGTACCTGCGTGTGGGTGCCGGAGAAGTGTGGCACGACTTCGTGTTGCACTGCATTGCCAATGGCCTGGGCGGAACAGAAAATCTTTCGCTCATTCCCGGAAGTGTAGGCGCCGGACCGATGCAGAATATCGGTGCGTATGGTGTTGAGCTGAAAGATATTTTCCAGGAGCTGGAAGCGTATCACATCCGTGGCAGGTACTTCGTGAAGTTCAAAGCGCACGAATGTAATTTCGGTTACCGGGAAAGCGTGTTCAAGAATAAATTCAAAGACCAGTTTGTGATTACGCGCGTGACGTTCAAACTCAAACGCAAACCCACATTCAATACATCGTATGGAGCGATTGAGAAAGAACTGGAACGTATGGGCGTGCAGGAACTTTCCATCAAAGCCATCAGCGACGCCGTGATCAACATCCGCACCAGCAAATTACCCGACCCGAAAGTGATTGGGAATGCCGGAAGTTTTTTCAAAAACCCGGTGATCGGCGGTGCGCAGTTTGAAATATTGAAACTGAAATTCCCGGGAATTGTTTCTTATCCTTCAGGCGATGCTTTCAAACTTGCCGCAGGATGGATGATCGAACAATGCGGATGGAAAGGTTTTCGTGAAGGTGATGCGGGTGTGCATAAGGAGCAGGCGCTGGTGCTGGTGAATTACGGTCACGCGGCGGGGAAACAGCTTTATGATTTGTCGCAGAAGATTTTAGACTCAGTGAACGAGAAGTTTGGAGTTCAGCTGGAAAGGGAGGTGAATATTAGATAGCCCTCAGTACGGTTTGAAAATTGTTTCGGGGTTTTCCGAGGTTAACCTTCCGTAGAATTCAATCGCATACCGATCAGTCATTCCTGCTATAAAATCGCAAATGACTCGATTGCGTTGCTTCTTGGAAGTAGATTCATATAACTCTCGAAAATCAGGCGGAAGCAATTCGTGCCCTCCATCATTACTCAGTGTTTCAAATATCTTCCGAACGATTTCCTTTCCCCTGTACTCAACGATTTTTAGCTTAGGAGAACATATTTGCATTTCATAAGTAAAAGTTTTCAGCACCTCGAGTCGCAATCTTTGTTCGGCATTCAGTTTTACAATTGATAATGCCGGATTCTTCCTGTCGTATTCAAACTCTACCCCACGAATAAATCGGCCGACCAGATTAGAAGTGAAATTATTTCTTAGAAATCCGTTTTCTGCAACGTTGGATGATAAACGATAGGCAAAATTGGTTCTGAGCGAAATATATTCCTTGACATCTTGCTCCTTCAGGCTGTCCAATACAGCAATCGTATCGGGCCTTTCAAACATAAACAGAAAAATGTCGTTTAAGGTTTGTTGGATCTGATCAATTGTAATCTCTTCATCCAGTCTATCACTAATTCTTCCTGCGACCTTTCTTAAAAGTGATATTTCTGGAAACATTAAGTCAAACGGACGAAAAAAACCGGCTTTAAAACCATCCTCCAAGTCGTAAGTTGAATATGCAATATCATCTGCAATATCCATAATCTGACACTCAAGAGTTTTGAATTTTCCTACAAGTACTTTTCTCAAACACACATCCTTTTTTACTCTCGAGACAATGTCATTTTCCGACTCATAAAATCCCTTTACAGGCTTGTCCCCATTATTCAGTTTTTTTCTAGACTTTGATGAGAACGGAATAACATTATCGTATTTCAATATTGAGGCGATTGTTCTTGAAGTCAGATTAAGCCCTACTCTTTCGTCCCGCTTGTCTCTATAACCGACCAGTCCCAGTATTTTTTTCTCGAGCCTAACAATGATTCTTAACGTCTGTGCATTCCCTTCGAACCCACCCTGACCATACATACATTGATCCAATGCCTCTTCACCCTGATGACCGAACGGTGGATGTCCCAGGTCGTGGGCCAAGCCTGCGAACTCCACTAGGTCTAAATCAATATCCAATTTCTTACCATCCGGATACGTGAATCTGTTGTTTAAGCGAATCGCGATCGACTTCGCTACTTGGGCTACCTCCATAGAGTGAGTAAGCCTATTACGAAAAAAATCAGATTCAAATCCGGGATATAGTTGCGTTTTACCCTGTAAACGTCTAAAGGCAGGACTGTGAATCAATCTCGCGTAATCTCTCCTGAAGGGGGTGCGATATTCTTCGATTTCCAGTTTTGTTTCTGGACTTCTTCCAACTCGCGACGTATCAGATTTCTTATATAATTTATCCATCAAAAAAAAGGGAGCTTTCGCCCCCAACTAAACAATTTATAAATCTTAATTAGCGCTTTTTCGGCTTGGCGTTAGCTTGTTGAGTATTACCCGTTCCCTTTTTAGGTTGCGTACTGAATTTCTGAGGCACAAAAACTTGTTTCTGTGTGATCTTAATAGCCTCTTTCAAAACCTTATCCATCTTACGATTTTTAAATTATTGACTAATGTATGGAACAAAATAACGAAGTTTTGCAAAAAAACTATAATCACTGTCAACCAATTGTTTTTCATAAGTCTAAAATACTGGTGACAATAAACAGACAATTTGACACACCTCATTTTAACCGAAAAACGAGGCCAGCGTAAAACTTAAGAGACCTTCGCTCCGAGTTTTTTCAGCTCATCCCAAAACCCCGGCCACGACTTAGCCACCACAGTCGGTTCTTCCATCAGCAAGCCCGGGTGTAAAATAGCGAGTGGTGCAAACGCCATGGCCATCCGGTGATCTTCGTACGTTTCAACAACGGGATTATTTTCTTTCGGTCCAGCAAACGTGCGGATTTCAAGAATTCCTTTTCCGGGTTCGCTGCATTCCACACCAAATTTTTTCAACTCGGTAACCAATGCATGAATGCGGTCTGTTTCTTTTACGCGGAGCGTGTTGAGTCCAC
This sequence comes from Bacteroidia bacterium, assembly GCA_035489505.1. Taxonomy (GTDB): domain Bacteria; phylum Bacteroidota; class Bacteroidia; order Palsa-965; family Palsa-965. The sequence goes on from DATHKF010000206.1 coordinate 8,991, forward strand.
GCATCAGCAACGGAATTTCTTTTGCCGCTGCAACCACGGCGCACGTTTGAACAATATCCGGGCACTCTTCAAAATCAAATGCGAATGCTTTCGGCTTGTAGTGATTTTTCGTGATGCGTACTCCGCCTTCTTCGTATTTCGAACTCACGCCGAGGAATGGAAAAATCAGCGCACTCACGGCATCGCCCTGCAGACTTTGTTCTTTTAATCCTTCGAGAAAAATATCAGCTTCATCAGCGATCGCCGCAAGGCTGTAACAATACGAAGCTGCGCTCCAATCGGCTTCCACTTTGAATTGTGTTGACGGATCTTCAACGCGATAACTTTGATTGCTCACTGAAAGTGTATCGCCATCCCAGATCGCGAAGACATTGAAGCGTTCCATGATACGCAAAGTCATAAAGATGTACGGCGTAGAAACAACAGGGCCGTTAAATTTTATGACGAGGCCATTGTGCAACGTGGGTGCAATCAGCAGGAGCGCTGTAACGAATTGACTGCTCACACTGCCATCCAATTCTACCTGTCCGCCCTGGAGTTTTGTTCCCGTAATTTCAATGGGTGCAAAACCTTCTTCTCCTTTATAGGTAATTTTTGCGCCGAGCTTTCTCAATGCTTCAACAAGAATTCCAAGCGGGCGTTTCTGCATCCGCGCAGACCCGGTTATTGTGCGCGTTCCGGGAATCGTACAAAAATACGCCGTGAGAAACCGCATGCTGGTTCCTGCAGGTCCGCAATCAAACACCGCATTGGGTTCGTTCGCTTGCGACCTTTCAAGCAATTCCGAAAGCACGCTTGAATCCTGCGCATCTGAAAGCCGCGGCATTTTTTCTGCTGTTCCTGTCAGCGCGCGGATAATGAGCAAACGATTGCACTCACTCTTCGATAAAGGCAGTTGCACTGTTCCTTTGAGGATCCGTGGAATGGTGATTGCTGCTTTATGGGTTTGACTCATAATGTACGTTTATGCCAGGGAGCGATAATAATCCAGTGAAGAAATGACGAGGGCTGGTGAAACTGATTTTCCGGTATAGCATGCGCCAATGGTTTTCAGCAGGACCATTCGTATTTCACCTTTTTCATTTTTTTTATCGTGACGCATCAATTCAACAATGCGATGATCATCGACAGGACTTAAAGACTGTAACGGAAAATACCTGCAAATGTTACGGGTGATCTCTTCGTGTTGTTCTTCGGGCAAACCGGTTTGCTTCATTGAAATCCACGATTCACAAATCATTCCGATTGCAATGGCTTCGCCGTGAAGCATGGTCTGTTCTTCTCTTTCCAGGAAAAGACCTTCGATGGCATGACCAATGGTGTGACCGAAATTCAGTTTTTTACGTTCGCCGGATTCCATAGGGTCCATAGCGACAATAGCGGACTTCAATTGAATGGATTTGTGAATGATCTCTTCGAGTTCATCAACGTCGAGTAAATCCATTCCAATGCATTGCGACCAGTATTCTGCATCGGCGACTAAACCGTGTTTTAAAACTTCAGCCAGTCCGGATGAAAGTTCCCGCTTCGGAAGTGTTTTCAGAAACCCGGTGTAGATGAAAAGTTCAGCCGGGTTTGCGAAGACACCGATTTCATTTTTCAATGCGCCGAGATCAATCCCGGTTTTGCCTCCAACGGATGCATCGACCTGTGCCAGCAACGTTGTAGGAATATTGACAAACGTAATTCCGCGTTTGAATGTTGACGCAATGAACCCGCCGAGGTCGGTAATCACTCCACCACCGAGGTTAATAAACAGCGAACTCCGGTCGGCACCCAGTTCCCCGAGTGCTTTCCACACTTGTGTACACACTTCGATGTTTTTATTTCGCTCCCCGCTTTCGAGTTCGATCACTTCCGCTTCCAGCAATTTAGGAACGCGTGCGATCAGTTCCGGCATGCAGTTCTTCAGGGAGTTTTCATCGACGAGAATAAACAGGGAAGTGAAATTATTCCGTTTCAGGAACTGGGTCAGTTTAGCAAATACCTTCTCTCCGAAAGTGATTTCACTGGTTTCTCCTGGACTGAAAACGGTCATGTATAGCAAAGAAACGAAAACAGGGCCTAAACTTTGCGGGTTAATTCGCAATGAAATTAACAACCATATGCTGATAATGAGTTTCTTAGGGCATTCCGTGACAACGGGTGGTGCCACCCTGCTTCACATGCCTTTCCGCCCGTTCTTTTGTATAAATTTGTCCCGTTTTAAAGTTCGCGATGGTCTCATTTGACAATACTGAAGTTGCTTTTTCGGGGAAAACAGACGGGGATCTGAAACGATCGTATTGGTTGTTTAAAGTGATCTCGAATCCAACTATCGTGTCGATCGGGAAAGCGTTAACCAATTTCGCCCTGGCCATTCATTTCCCGGTGCGTTGGATCATCAAGCCTACCATTTTCAAACAGTTTGTTGGCGGAGAAAATATTGAAGAGTGTTCACGAACAATCGCCGAGCTCGGAAAATACAAAGTCGGGACCATCCTCGATTATTCGGTAGAAGGAAAAGAATCGGAAGAAGATTTTGATGCAGGTGCAAAAGAAATCATTGCTACCGTTGAACGTGCGAAAACTGATCCCAACATTCCGTTTTGTGTTTTTAAAGTAACGGGACTCGGGCGGTTTGCTTTGCTTGAAAAAGTTTCTGCGCGTGAAAAATTATCGCCGGAGGAAGAAGCAGAATGGAAACGCGTGTGGAAACGTGTTGACGACATCTGTGCTGCATCCGAAAATATTTCAAAACCTGTTTTTGTAGATGCAGAAGACAGCTGGATCCAGCAGGCGATCGACGATCTCGCTGATGAGATGATGCTGCGGCACAATACGAAGATGCCTGTGGTGTACAACACGTTTCAGCTGTACCGCAAAGACCGTTTGCAATTCCTGGAAACGTCTTACCGGAAAGCGGTCGACGGAAATTATTTTCTCGGAGGCAAACTTGTACGCGGCGCATACATGGAAAAAGAACGCGCACGGGCCAAAGAGAAAGGGTATCCTGATCCGATTCACGATACCAAAGCAGATACCGACC
>DATHKF010000207.1:0-3163 GCA_035489505.1 Bacteroidia bacterium
AGAAACGATGATCAGCTCGGCGCTCACAGGCATGCTGAATTCGCTGACGCCCGTGTTCACGCTCATCACAGGGCTGGTGATCTTTCGTATCCGCGTGACCAAAATCCAGGTGATTGGAATTATTGTGGGACTGGCGGCAACCGTAGGATTACTCCAGGCAGGAAACGATGAGCAGTTAAGTACGAACGCCCTCCTCGGTGGCAGCCTGGTGATTCTCGCAACGATTGGGTACGGCTTCAGTGTAAATATCATCAAGTCGAAACTGAGTCACCTGAATGCGGTGAGTGCAACTTTGCTGGCGATGAGCATCATCGGTCCCATTGCCCTGGTGTATCTCTTCACCACAGATTTTGTGCACGTGATGCAAACGCACCCGAACGCTATGAAGAGTCTCGGTTACGTGGCAATCCTCGCCATATTCGGCACCGCGTTGAGCGTGATTGTCTACAACGTTCTCATTCGTGAAGCAGGAACTTTGTTTGCTGCATCGGTTACGTACGCCATTCCCATTGTTGCCATGTTGTGGGGCGTTTTCGACGCAGAGAATGTAACGTGGATGCACGTCATTTTTATCCTGGGAATTTTGAGCGGGGTGTGGATGGTGAATAAAAAGTGATGTGCTGATCGCTTTGTCAGCCTCGGCTCCGCTCGGTCTGACAAGAGGACACTATCGCAAATCGTGTTGCGACACTGGGAGAAACGTTGTATACAGAAAACTTATGTATTGAAACTACTTGTCAGACCGAGCGGAGCCGAGGGAAGACAAACGAGTGATTGACTACGTAAGCCACATTAGCACATTAATAATTATCACATTATCTCTTCACCCCAAGAACCTCTTCCACAATCAGCGATCGCTTCGTGCTTTTGCCATCCATCGCCATCCGGATCTGGATTGTGCCGAGCACTTCTACTCCACGTATATCCGGAGAATCAAGATCGATGGAGTCGTTCAATTCGGCCAGTTGACCAAATGCGGATATTTTCAGAATGGGAATTGAATCTCCGTTCACATCAATGAACTCCGCGTTCTTGTCGGCACCGAACACCACTTTTCCCATGAGGTGTACGGTAGAGTTCCGCATGTCGTTGTCTTTCTTCTGGCGAAACTGCAGCAACCCCGTATCTGCGATCATCGAATCCGTATTGAGTGTAACAAGATTCAGGTCGCCGGAATAATCAAGGCGCTTCACACTCCTGCCGGAATAAGCAAGTATATAATTTGCGCTATCGGTCCTGACCAGTTTCCATGTCCCGTTCACAATCGTTGTATCCTCAGTTCCGGTGTGACGCATGTAAACGTGGGTCATTTTATAATTGCCCGTGTCTGCACGCTTCATGTTGAAAAACGTATACGTCATGCGCATACCTTCACCTTTGGGATCAGCAAGCGCAATGGTGTATGAAGTACTGATGGAATCTTCGTACAGATTTTCAATCACAGCAGCACCCGTGTTGGATTTCTTAGGTCCACACGAAAACAATGTTCCGGCTACGACCAGAGCAGAGATAAAAATTACGAAGAGGCAGTGTTTGGGTTTCACTTTGGGTTGGCATAAAATTAGTCGACTATCTTGCCAAATTCAAAATGTTGGCAGTTATTTTATGTGAATGAACAGGTACATTTGTGCCGATTCCAATCTGAAACCAAGATTCAAGTGAAATTTCCGGTATTGAGCGCGTCACAGGTATTTGCAGGCAGAATTCTTTCTGTACTGTTTACGCTGGCCTGCTTCGTAGTGTTCATCTTCTTTCTGCCGGGCTATTCGTTCATCGGGAGTATTCTCATGGCCGGTTTACTGGTCATCTATGCGTTGTATTCCGATCGTTTGACCGGCATGGAAATCCGGTTTTCAATCCTGGTCTTTGCCATTGGGTTGGGCATTTTCGTTGTGGCTGAAAAGTCGGCGCGGCTATTCGGCGAATTCAGTTTTGGCTTTGGGTTGGGTCCACGCATGGGTGAAACTCCCGTTTTGTCAGGATTGCTCTGGCTGGTCCCTGTTTTGTTTTCCTTTTCGTGGACAGCAAAACTCACGGCCAATATTTATCTCCGCTCAGCAATTGGCGCAGTACTCGTTACCGTTCCGACCATATTTTTTTCATACAATGCACCGCTTTTGGATTTCATGCATTGGGGTGACATGCGTCCGCCTGCAAGCAGTTTCCTCACCTGGTTCCTTACAGGATTTTTCATGCATTTCGCCGGTCACCAGATGCAGGCGAAAATGGAAAATCCATTGGCGATAATGCTCTACGCTGCATGGCTTCTTTTTCATGTGGCGTTGTTCGCGGTCCGCATATTTCCGGCGTGAAAAAAATAACCGGCAGTAAATCAACAGTATTATCGTTTACAAATGTTTACTACCGGGTGATCGCCGATTGAACCTGTATATTTGATTATGACCGGAAACGCATACATCCGACTTTCTGAATTGCTTTCGCTCGTGGATGATGCGTTGCGCACTTCGCTTGGGGAAAAATCGTGGTGGGTGCTTGCGGAAATCAAAGAGCGGAACGATCGCGGAGAACATATTTACTTCGAGCTCGCTGAAAAATCCGGTGCAGGCGAAGACATCGTGGCGCGCATCCGTGCCAGCGTATGGCGACGTGAAGCCATTGCTGCTTTCAGAAACTTCGAAGACATTACCGGCAAGCGTGCAGACAAAGGTATGCAGGTGCTCGTGCGTGCCAGCGTAACCTTTCATGCAACGTACGGGTTATCGCTGCAGCTCTCTGATATTGATTCGCAGCACATGCTCGGCCAGCTGGAATTGCAACGAAGAAATACCATTGCGCAACTCGGTGCACAAAAAGATATTGAACTGATCGACGGACGTTTCGACACACCGAACAAACGCGAAGAACTTCCGGCAGTGATTCAACACATTGCCATTATCACTTCCGCATCAGCGGCCGGCTACCAGGATTTTGTGCACACGCTCGAGACAAATCCGTTTGGATATCGATTTCATGTGCGTCCATACTTCAGTATTCTGCAGGGAGAAAATGCTGCCGAGTCGATGCGCGAGCAACTGATCAGCATTTACAAAGATTTCCAGAAAGGAAAACCCACAGACGTGGTGCTGCTCGTGCGCGGCGGCGGGGCACAAAGCGATTTACTGCCGTTCGATCAGTTTCGACTGGCGCATGCACTGGCACGTTT
>DATHKF010000208.1:0-5223 GCA_035489505.1 Bacteroidia bacterium
ATCATCAGCTAACTGCACGGCAAGTGCATGGGCGTTCGGTGATGGAAATACATCCACACAATCGAATCCTACGAACTGTTATAACTTACCGGGATCGTATGATGTTACGTACACCTGTACGGATTCGAACGGCTGCGTTGGAACAACAACCACCGTTGGTATGATCACCGTATCACCAAACCCGGTTGCAACATTTACTTACACGCCAACAGGACCAATCCAGGTTGATCCGTCTAATCCGGGACAGGTTTGCATGCAGGATCTTTCGACAGGAGCTACATCATGGGCGTGGGGTTTAACCGGTCCGGCCGGAACGCAGAACTCGAACCTGCAGAATCCATGCTTCACGATAACAGATACCGGCTCGTATACGATTGTACTTGTTGTCACGAATGCGGGAGGTTGCACAGATTCAGCATCACTCACTTTCAATGCTGAAAATCCTTGTGCTGATCTTTACCTGCCAGGTGCGTTCTCACCGAATGGCGATGGACAGAACGATACGTTCTTCGTGTACGGAACATGCATCAACTTCATGCAGCTGGAAATCTACAGCCGTTGGGGCGAACAGGTGTTCATCTCCACAAATCCAGACAGAGGCTGGGACGGAACGTGGCGCGGACAACCGTGTGAAGCGGGCGTATTCACGTTCGTCATGACCGGCCTGATGGATGACGGTACCGTCATTGAAAAACAAGGTCATATTTCTCTTATTCGCTAAGCACTAAGAATTACGACTATGAAAACGAGAAACTTATTTTTTTCACTGGCAATTCTTGGTTCAGCAACGCTGGGCGCCCAGGATATTCACTTTTCGCAGATCACCGAAACACCTTTGCTGTTAAATCCTTCGCAGGCCGGTTTGGGTCACGACATCCGTGCATCGATCAATTACAAAGATCAATGGCGCAGCGTAGTGAGCGCTCCTTACAAGACGATCAGCGCATCAGCGGATTTTGCGTTGCTCAAAAAGAACAACGGAACGCATCTGGGTGTGGGCATCAACATCTTCAATGATAAAGCAGGTGATGCGAACATGTCCACTACGGTCGGGCAATTGCATGTGGCCGGAATCCTTGGACTCAACAGTACCAATATGCTTTCGGTTGGTGTTGTTGCCGGTTACGGTCAACGCAACATGAATTATTCTGCCCTGAGCTGGGGCAACCAGTACAACGGACAGGAATACGATCCGGGCCTCGCTTCCGGAGAATCGCAGACTTACTCCAGTTTCAATTACCTGGATATTGGCGCGGGAGTTTCCTGGCTGTTTGGTGCGGGAAGTGCAACGATGACTTCGAAGGATGCAAAAATCTTCAACATCGGTATTGCTGTGCATCATCTCAATAAACCGGCGTACAGTTTTTATGGAGAAAACTCCAATAAACTGCCGATGAAAATCGTGTTTCACGGAAATGCTTCAATCGGAATGAAGAATACAAATCTCATTCTTGAGCCGTCTTATTTCGTAGCCATACAGGGCGGGCACCAGGAGATTACGCCCGGTGTGATGCTGAAATATATTTTCGGTCAGTCATCGGTGTATACATCACGAAAAAAATCGTCGGCACTTTCTTTCGGCGCTTTCTTCCGCGTGAAGGATGCAATTGTCCCGATGCTGCGCTACGAATTCAGCAACTGGTCTGTTGCAACAAGCTACGACATCAACATTTCAGGGCTCACAGCGGCAAGCCGTGCGCGGGGCGGATTCGAAATATCCATCCGTTTCATGACACCGAATCCGTTCGGTGCAAAAACATCGAGAAGCCTGATCTAAACATTCAATACGTTAACCTGATACGATTATGAAATCATTTGTACTGTTGTCTTTCACTTTCCTGGTGACTGCTGTTTATGCGCAGCAAGGTCAGTCGGGAGGAACTGGAGGAACCTGCGTGAATTGCAACACTGTCCAGGACGGAAGCACCGTACTCGGGCCAACTTACAGCAGCAGCGGATGTGGATTGAATTACGTAGCTGTTTCGCAGAAAGTCGGACAACGTTTTTCACCTCCGGGTGTTCCTCAACCGTGTACGCTCGCGATCAGTGGAATTCCTTCCTGCGCAATTATTGAGAAGGCGTATATCTGGGCCGATGCATCCGGTGCCGGTGGTGCAATCACAGCAAGCGTGACCAATCCGAGTTCAGTGACCAATACTTATCCGATGACGATCATCGGGCAGGACATCGACAAATGCTGGTCGTACCCGGGAACAGATTCATACCGCGCAGATGTGACTTCCGCAATTACCGGCGACGGCAATTATATCTTTTCCGGTTTTCCGGTACTTGGCGCTTCTGATGTTGACGGTTTCGCGATGATGATTATTTACCGTGATCCAACTGCAACATACCAGGGACACATTGAGATCTGGGATGGCGCAGTAGTGATCATCGGGAATACTACAACACAAACAATTACCGGCATGAACGTCTGCGGCGCTTCAACCAACCAGCGTGCGTTTCTGCTTGTGGCCGATCTGCAGGGACTGGGTGCAACGCTTTCCATGAACAACAGTGTGCCGTTTACCATTACGGAAGACTGGTGGAATTATGTTGATCAGCCAACCGCTACAATCCCAACTTCGCAAACCTCAACACCGTTTACGATCACATCCGTTGGCGATTGTTTCAATTTTCTCATGATGGGATTGTATTACCAGACCACCACGTGCACAACCTGCGTTCCCCAGGCAACGGGTTCCATGACACTTGCATCGAGCGCAACAAATACCTGCGTGATCAACACCGGATCGGTCACTACTACACCTACCGGCGGAGTCGGGCCATACTCGTACGTGTGGCAACCCGGCGGCGCAACCACGCAAACAGTGAACGGTCTTCCACCGGGATCATATACAGTTACGGTGACTGACGCAACCGGTTGTGCCGTGGCCATCGATACAGTTGTAGTTCCCGTTGTTGGTGGACCAACAGCACAGTTTTCATTGAATCCATCACCGGTTGCTTCCTTCCCGGGACAACTGTGCATGACCGATCAGACTGTGGGCGGAGCATCCTGGATCTGGGTGATCAATGGAGTTCCTTCAGCAACTACGTCTTCGTACTGTTACACGGTAGCAGATACAAATGATATCTGCGTTACGCTGATCGTTGCAGATTCATTGGGTTGCAGCGATTCTGCGACCGCCTGCGTAACCGTACTCGGGGAAGCGTTGATCAGTATTCCCAACGTATTTACTCCGAATGCCGACGGCAGCAATGATGTTTTCGAAGTCACCTGGACGGGGCTCACGGGTCTTACCTGCGAATTGTATGACCGCTGGGGTGTGCTCATTTACAAATGGGACGGCTTAACCGGAAAGTGGGACGGTAAAACCGATACCGGTAAATTGGCCGTGGACGGAGTGTACTACTACATCGTTCATGCTGTTACGACTCAGGGCGATCAGAAAGAACTTACGGGGTTTGTGCACCTGATCAGAGGGTAAAGCAGTACGCAGTAATTCAGTACGCAGTGCGCAGTGTGAGTCACTGCGAGGCACGAAGCAGTCTCATCTTTGAAAGGACAATTCTGAAATCGGGTTCGAAGCATTCTTGACCGGAAACAACTGCGCACTTTCATCTTCGAAGTATTCATGACCGCATTTATAAATGCCACCGTCTACTTCTTGGCTGTAGACTTCGGCCTTCCACCTTTAAAGAAATACTTCTTGTAATACGCTTCATCGAGGTTGTTGATCACAATCCCTCGCTTGGTTGATGCGTGAACAAATCTCCGGTTTTGCAGGTAAATGCCCACGTGGGAAACCTTGGAACTGTTGATCTTGAAAAACACGAGATCGCCTTCTTTGAGATTTTTTTCACTCACGTTTTCGCATTCTTCGTACATCGTGTTTGCCGATCCTACCAGCGTGATGCCGTAAACATCGCGCAAAAGAATAGTGGTGAAACCCGAACAATCGACGCCGGTTTTTGCTTTGCCGCCATACTTATAGGGAACAGCATACCATTCATCAATAAACCGGTAAAGTACGAGGTTGGTTATTTCCTTTTCGGTAACACCAATGAGCCCGGCATACTTTTTCCTTAATTCCTCGTCGGCTTTGGATCTAATGGTCGTCGAACCATTTTTACTTCCGTGGCAGGAGGATAAAACGAGCGCGAGTATCACTGCGCAGTATGAAAATTTCAGCGGTTTCATTGGCAGAATAAAGTTATACCAGCATATACAGTGCCTGAATACCCGATGGTTGAACTTACAAGGCACAACTTGTTGAAAATCTGATCTTTGGAAATTGGCGTAAGATTCGTATTTTTGGAAAATTTGGCGGTCTTGTGCACTTTCCGGTGTACTGAGATTGGCGCGACCTTTGCCTTAGGGTAACTTATGATAAAGCGTTTGATAGTTTTATTCGGACTATTTGCACTTCCGATGGTGATGGGTTTTCAAACCACACCTTCCGGAGATACAAACGCGCGGATCAAATCTGTATTCATTTACAACTTCACGCGTTATGTAGAGTGGCCGGCCGATTACCAGACCGGTAATTTCATCATCAACATGTACGGTACAAACGCAGCGATGCTGGCCGAACTGAACGCGATGGCCAAGACGAAAACCGTAGGTGCACAGAAAATTGAAATACGAAACACCACCACGCTTGATGGAATAGGGAAGAGTCACATCCTGTATGTAACACCGGATGTAACCATACCACTTGCCGACATTATCGCCAAACTCAAAGGCAAGAGTACGTTGCTGGTGACCGAGAAACCCGGATTCGCGAAACAAGGTTCCGCAATCAATTTCGTTGTAGTAGAAAACCGTCAGAAGTTTGAATTAAATAAAGCCAATGCAGAAAAATACAGTCTTAAAGTAAGCGCACAGTTAGTTACCCTCTCTATACCTGTTGAAGACAAATAAGACCCTAATGAAAAACAAAGTAAGCACACGCGTATTGCTGTTGCTCCTGGGACTCCTCCTCCCGGGCGCTGCCGGACTGCATGCGCAATCTTACTATCACCACGACCGCTCGTGGGATTTTATCCTGCGCGGTGAGGTAGATAGCGCCCGATCGGAGATCGATCTCCAGATGAAGGAGGCCGGCTCTGACAAGGATCCGGAATGCTGGTACCTCTACGGGTTTGTATACAAGGAAATGTACAAGCGCTACGAGAACACCAACGTTCAGTCGCCTTATCGTCTCGCGGCATTCAACGCGTTTAAAACAGCGCTTACTTTGGATACGGTTTCGGTCC
>DATHKF010000209.1:0-6595 GCA_035489505.1 Bacteroidia bacterium
GATGGTGAGCACAATAGGATCATAACCGAATTCCCGAAGGTGTTTAACCAGGTTGAGGCTCCGGTGCACACCCGGTCCTCCACGCGGTGGAAACTGGTAAGCGATAAAGAGTATTTTCTCCATGCTTATTTACCGATTGCATCCAGGAAGCGCGATGGTTCAGAGAAATTTCCGGCCTTACGAATTGTTTCATCAGGCAGGTTCCACCATTCCGACCGCAGCAAGCGTTCAATCAACGCGTCGTCAAAACGTTTACGGATCATCTTCGCAGGAATTCCTGCAACGATGGAGTAAGGCTCCACATCCTTATCCACAAATGCTCCGGCACCGATAATGGCACCGTGTCCGATCACCACACCGTTTCGGATCATTGCATTGGCAGAGATCAGCACATCATGACCAACTACAGTCTTTTTTCCTTCGGACTCATCAAAGTTGGCCTGGTTTGTCCAGCCCCGCCGCGATGCATAAAAAACCGGTGACGTGCTCAGGAAATCCGTGGGATGCGCCATCAGCCCGATGCGTACACCCGCCGAAATACTGGTGAAATTTCCGATGCCTGCGCAGGACGCGATGGTGGTATTTCTTCCGATGTAAACACTGCGCCCGATTGATAAAATGTCGTCAGCGATCTTTACATTTTCTTCAATGACCACATCGCGATCAATGAGTTTTTCGACCGAAGCCGATAAAATCGATTGGATGCGGGAACCGGGAAAAATCTTTGTGTACCGGTACCTCACGCGGAAATAAATTTTCCTGTCGCGGATCCAGCCGGAGATGAGATTGCCGAATGCGCCCATCAGTTGTTCTTTTCTATTTTATTCCGGAACGACGATGTGGACAGCCCGTGACTGCGATCGGTGTAGTACACCGGAATGTTGAGTTCGGCACCGGTAATTGGTTTTCCGCGGTAATCTTCTCCGAGGAAACGTACATCAAACTTCCGCGACTTCAGGATATTCAGCAGGTCGTCTTCCGAATGATACACGAGCACTTCGTCTACGTAGCGGTTTGATTCAAGGATCATTTTCCGGTCGGCCAGCGAATAGATCGGCGCCTTTTTTCCCGGATTGATTTTCGGATCAATATTTTTCGCGGAGTTCACGGCAATCACGAGATAGTCGCAGTGTTCTTTGCACTCTTTCAGCATGAGCACGTGTCCCGCATGAAAAAGATCAAATACGCCGCATGCGAAACCTGTTTTCATTGCGAGAGTTCGGTGTGAAGATATTCTTCCAGTGAATGATCGGGCGACCAGCCTAAAACAGAACGGGCCTTCGAATTATCGGCAAACGTAATATCCGCTTCTCCTTCCCGTTTCGCAATGAACTCGTAACGTTCGGAAATCAGTTTCGCGAGTTCAAGAACGCTCATCGTGCTACCATAGCCGATGTTGAACGCCGTGTTCAGTTTGCCGGGATGTACAGCCGCAAAATAATTGGCTTTCGCCAAATCTGCTACGTGAATAAAATCGCGCTTCTGACTTCCATCGCCGGTGATCAGTAAAGGTTGTCCCATTTTTTTTCGATTGAGAAAAATGCCAACCACGCTGCTGTAAGCATTGAACGTGTTTGCGGGGTTAAAGCTTCGTGGTCCGTACGGATTGAAGTAACGGAGTGTTGCATAATCGAATGGGTGGCGCGTGGCTAGGAGTTCGAGGTAACGCTCCACTTCGTATTTCTGGAACGCATACGGACTCAGGCAATCTACTTTTTCATTTTCACCGGTCGGGATCTGTTCAGGCGTTCCGTAAATAGCGCTTGAACCGCTGTACACGATGCGCGGATAGTGGTTCTCGCGGATCATGATTTCCATCAGGTGTGCAGCGCGCAGTACGTTGTGTGTGATGTGTTCACTCACCAATTCAAAACTGGGCTGAATACGCGGTAAGGCTGCGAGGTGAAAAATATACCGGTACGGTTTCAGCGAATGTATCTCAATAAGATCTGATTCAATGAAATTGAACCGCGGATTGTTTGCGTGGTGTTTAATATTTTCCCGGGAACCTGTGGTGAGATTATCAACTCCGTCGATAGCCCAATCGGTTTTGTCCACGAGGTAATCGAGGAGGTTGGAGCCGATGAAACCCGCTACGCCAGTAATAAGAGCGCGGTCAGCCATGGAGTGAATTCAGTATCGCGTGAAGAATACCCGTCCGGTGTGAAGACATATAGCCAAATGTACGATTTTTATGCTTTTTGAGGGTAATAGACGCAAAGCCGTCCTTCGGCAAGCTCAGGACAGGCGCCGTTCGCAAAGAAAAGCGCAAAGCAATTCCTTAAACCTTTGCGAAAACCTTTGCGCCCTTTGCGGCTATTATAGCTTCGCTACGTATTCGATCACTTCCCTTTCTAAGAATGCAAATGCCAGCGGATGAAGTTCCTTTTTTCCTCCACCCACGAGGAACGGTCTGAAGCGTTGTGTGTTCTGCATGCTTCCGATAGGACCTTCTCCGTTGTAGATGATCAGCACCTGTGCATCGGTATATTCTCCCAGGTTGTTTACGCCCGAATGTTGTGTAATGATGAGCCGGCTGCGCGAACATTTTTCCAGGATCACCGCGTTGTCTGCTGTCACACACAATTCTACGTTGGCAAATGGTTCCATGACCAAAACCTGTGAAGGATGTCCGCAAACATAAATCTTATCGAAATGCGGCGACAATTTTTTGACGAGTTCCGGGTAATCCCAGGGGCCGCCATTATTCTTTGATGTTTTTGCTCCTTTGGTCCGCGGAAAAATACACACGCTGTTTTCTTTGGGCTTATTCCAATAGACTTTGTCGAGCCGGTAGCCTTGCATGTACGGTCCGGTCATGAGCCAGATGCGGTGAATGAACCAGTAATAATATTCGTCATCAAGTTCATAGAACGGCAGGCTGGAAGCACGCGCCTTTGTTTTCCATTTCTGTATTTCCGTTTCAACATCGGCAGGTGCAACGGTTCTGTTACAGGCAGGACTTACTTCTGCAAAAAAATCGCGGAGCGGATACCATTCGTGAATGATGCTCTTTCCGTTTTCATCCACCAGGAAAGGTTTGTGAATTTCCATTCCGCAATAGTGAATTTTTACACCCTGCCTGTGCAGGTACGCGAGGAATGGAAGATTATGCGCCAGGAAATGGCCGAACTCTCCTTTGAACGGGCCGTAATAACATTCTTTTACCCGGAGTGTTTCACGCAACCGCCGGTTGGCCTTGCGAAAGCCCAGTTTGACTTTCAGGTTAAACTTCCACTTCGCGAAGCCGGTATACTGCTTTGCAAAATAGTCGCTGTCGGAATAATCAATTGTGCTCTTCATACTTCAAGGCCGGATTCCAATCGTAGATGGTGTATTTCCGGAGACCCAATTGCTCCAGGTATTCCGAAGTGGTTATTCCTGCCGATTGCAAAATTAAGCTTTCCATCGCTTCCGGTGTAACCGGGCAAATGGAAGCAATAGCGGTTGTCTTCAGTGGAAAAACACTGAATCCTTTGGGGTAAAAAATGGTTTTACAACCCATGAACAAACGTTCAAAGAGAATGGTACTGATTGCACCGATGCCGATATCGACCGTATCAAACAAGGTTGACCCGGGTTTGGATAAATCGGCAATGACGTAACGTCCCACTCCGAATTTTGCATCGTAATACGCCGCAACCGCATTCTTGTCGGTGTGTTTTTTTTCTTTCGGATGAAGAAAAACAGTACACGTAAATGCGTTGTGCCGCGATAGGAAATCGCCGAGCACAGTAACCAGCGACAACTCCGCACTGATGTCGCCCAGCGCGTCGCCGGTAGTATCGGATTTCTGCCGGATCCAGCTTCCATGCGAGTAATAACCGATCGTCAATTTCTGTGGCTCGCTCCGCTTCCGATACACATCCGCATACTGATGAAATTGCTCGGGCACCCAAAGCGCCACGTCGCTGTAACGGATGGTGGATACAAACTCTGTGAGTTCGTCCAACTGGTACGGACTCGTGAGCGTGATCGTGTCGGTGAGCATTTCCGTATTGTGAACGGCGAGCAAATTCGGAGAAGGAATTTTATTGACGGTGATTCCGTTTTTTTTCAGGAGCAGGAATAATGCATTCGCGTCGTTCTCGTACGGACAAAAAAAGTACACATACTTTGTTTTGTACTTTGCCGTGATCCTCATGAAACGGTGTGCTTCAATCCACTCATCAAACAGGAGTACAATGTTGGAAGAGTGTTTGCTGAACAATGCCCAGGCAAAAAGATAAGGGAGAAAAAAAGTGAAGAGAAACGTAACCCAGATCGCTTCCGGTATGCCGGCAGAACTCAACACATTGCGCGAGATAAACAAACCGGGAACTTCTCCTCCATTCTGTTTGATGTGGTCAACGCGTATCTGCTGTACATCGGGGCGATTGTCCCAGGTGGCATACACCGGGTTTCCTTCGGGGATCACTACTCCTTGTGGCGCGATAGAAAACAAACGCTTCACTGCACGGGCCCAATGTTTGATTACACGAAAAGAAGCAAACGATTGCTGCGCCGGACTGCGAAAACTTTTTTTGCGGAACAGGCTCCATCCGGCCAGGGCTTGCTGATCACCGGAAAGGCGATCTGCTTTGGCCGAGAGTTTCAGATAGAACCAGATGATCCGAAGCATACTTACTTCAGGTTGGTGGTAAGTCCCTTCAGCACCTGTTCCAACACGCCTTCGTTTTTGAGAATGGTTTCTACAAATTCGCGGAAAGCTCCGTCGCCACCGCGTGTGCGGGTAACAATGCGTCCTTTTTTCTTTACATAATCCGGGGCGTTGGCCGGAACCCCGGGAAGTCCAACCGCGTCGAGCAACGCAAGATCACCGATATCATCACCCATGTACGCCACTTCAGCCAGCTTGATATCCAATGTGCGCGCCAGGTCCGAAGCCACCGAAAGTTTATCGCGCACGCCCTGGAAAAGATAATCGATCTTGAGTTTTTTGGAACGGCGTTCAACGATCTCCGTGTCTTCACCGGTAATTATCGCTACGGGAATTCCGAGATGATGCAGAAGCAGAACACCGCCGCTGTCGGATGTATTGAATTTCTTCAGCTCGTTTCCGGTCTGGTCGTAATACATTCCGCCGTCTGTCCAGACGCCGTCAATATCTGTGATTACAAGTTTTGGAAGGGCCATGTTTTATTCGACAACGGTGTATGATTGAATTCCGCCGTACGACATGCGTTGTACAGCAACATTGTTTAATCCCAGTGTTTCGCGCAGGGCTACAGTCTCACCCGGAAATTGCGGATCGAGCAGTTCGTCAAAACCAATCACGCTGCCTTTGGTGAAATGTGGTTTGAGCAGTTCGAGACATTTTTTCGTGGGTTCGTAAATATCAAAATCGAAATACGCAAAGGCCACGATGGTTTCGGGATGACGTTTGAGATATGCCGCGAGTTCAACACTGGCATCGCCTTTCACGAGTTCGTGTTTGCGGATATGATTCAACGGCGATTCTTTTTCGTGGTAATCAAGCACCGACGATAAATAGTTTTCATATCCTTCCGTTACTGAAAACGCACCCTCTTTAATGATCGAATGCGTGCCGTCTTTTTCGTGCACCGAAGGAAATCCGCTGAACGTATCGAAGCCGATGATCTTCCGGCTGTAGTTGTACGGTTCGAGCATCCCACGAAGATTGCTGAGCGTAACGAGATTTTGTCCCCAGCGTACGCCGAACTCCATGATCACGCCCTGGACAGGAAGAAATTTCCGGTAGAGATCGGAAAAGAAAAGTGTCTTGGTCAACTCCTGCCGTTTTACGAATATTCCCAGGTTGGTGAGCTGTTCATTGGTAGGAATCGGGTTCGCAAGATATTTTTTCACAAACTCGCTGCGGCGGTTTTGTTCGTCTGACGAGGCGATACTTTTTGTTTCGATGCTCATTGTTCTTTTTTACGTGCTACCTGAGGAATGAAGCGTAAATAATTTCGTCTTTCGCAATATCGGATTTAAGTTCTTTGCCCATGATCTGCTCCCGGTCGGCCCATTTGAAACCATCTCCCGGAGAAAGCATGTGAACGTCCTGTTCCGTGATGCGCTCGCCTTGTTTCATGGATCGTTTGGTAGCGATCGAACGTTCAAGCTTCACGCGCGCTTCCTGCACACCGGGTTCAATGAACATTTCTTCTTTCCCGAATCCCATTTCAAGTACGCGCAAATCGCGCACCATGCGGTTGATTCCGTCAGGGCCCAATGAACCTGCCTGGTCTGTGCCCTTCATGCGGCGATCGAGCGTGATGTGTTTTTCGATAACACGCGCACCCAAAGCGGCGGCAGCAACAGGTGTGGAAATTCCGATCGTGTGATCTGAATAACCGATCGTGTACTTACCGTAATTTTTCAACAGCCACGAAATGGTGAGCAGGTTGATGTTCGCCGGTTGCGTCGGGTATTGCGACACACAATGCAATATGGAAATGCCGGAGTGATGTTTCGTGATCACTTCAATGGCTTCATCGAGTTCTTTTTGCCCGGCCATTCCCGTGGAAAGAATGATCGGAATTTTCGTTTCCGCCATCGCATCCAGCAAAGGAAGATTGGTCAGATCGCGGCTCGCTACTTTCAGGTAATCGGGTGTAAACAATTTGAG
>DATHKF010000210.1:0-12383 GCA_035489505.1 Bacteroidia bacterium
ACGGTGAATCGCAAACCGGTAAGATCACCGCGTTCATTCTTTGCGGCGTGATCCTGTTGCTGGTTTCATTCCTCTACCAGAAACTGAAAAAATTAATTCTCGACGATAAATCATCAACCACGAATGAAGCGACCGATGAAAAACCTGCTTAACATTTTTGTTCTTGTTTGTCTTGCGGTTTCACCGGCAACAAGTCAAACGTTTCGCTGGGAAGTGCCCGTGGAACCGGTGGACTCACCCGGGTATCACCGCATTCTCATGCAACCCGAGGTGACAGGAGCCGTGCAATGGGGATTTCCTGATGTGCGCATCTACGATTCTGCCGGGATTGAAATTCCTTACCTCATCGTGTACGACACTACGCGAAAAGGAATAGACCGGCTTGTGGAACTTCCAATCACCGATCGCAGCGATGATCCGAAAAATTCGTTCATCACGATCATGAACCCATTACACTATGACGGTCTTAACCATCTTGTGTTGGAAGTGAACAACGCTGATGCGACGCGAAGAATGACGCTCTCGGGCAGTTACGATAACCAGAACTGGTTTGCGGTGAAGGATGAGTATACCACCACGTACTACGAAACGTTCAACGGTGGTGAAGAAAAAACCACGAATCTCGTTCGCTTCGATTTTCCTCCGAACGATTACACGTATTACCGTTTTAGTTTTGACAACTGGTCGGAATGGTGGAAGGAATACCGCAGCCCGGTTTTCGTGGTTCGCGCAGGAAGAATGGAGCGCACCACACCGGTTTCGATCCGCGATAACTGGATGGAGCTTCCCGGTGTGAGCATTCAGCAGACGGAAAACAAAACGCTGAAGATGTCGGAGATTGACATCGTGTTTGCCGATACGCAACTGGTGGATTACCTGAAATTTGATTTGAGCACAGTCAATCCTACCGGGGAATATTTACGTGGTGCGCGGTTGTACGAAATCACCAACGAAGGATTCGCGGATAATAAACCACCGCAGCAATCGCTGCTTTCCATCACCATGCTTTCGTCGGAAGGGCCGAATGAAATCCGTGTGCACGGGCGTCGCGTCAAACATCTGCTTTTACGGATTGTCAATGCCGATGATCAGCCACTACGCGTGGAAAAAGTTCATGCGATCCAGGTCAAGAGTTACCTGGTGGCGAATCTCAATCCCGCGATGAATTACACATTGCGCTTTGGTAATGACACCGTGCAGTTTCCGGAATACGATCTGAAATATTTTCTGAAGAATAATGTGATCGAAATGCCAGTGGTCAGCACGGGATCACGAAAGGCATTGGAACCACCGACGAAACCAAAAGTCTCGGGAGTGAATTCTGTTTTCGAAGACAACACGTTGATCTGGGGAGCGATCGTTATTGTGGTGTTGATCCTTGGGTTAATGTCGGTGAAGATGTTACGCGAAATGAAAAAGAAGTAGAGGTATGCAAGGGTCCTAACCCTCAAAAGGCTATTAGCCTTTGCAGCGTTAAGGCCCTCAAATAAAAAAGCCACCCAAAATTTTGAGTGGCTTTTTTCGTTGACCGACCAGGGCTCGAACCTGGACTCTTCTGAACCAAAATCAGACGTGTTGCCAGTTACACCATCGGTCATCTTCCGGACCAGTTTCCTCGTCCGGGGGTGCAAAAATAGAAATCATTCTGATTTTTCACAAAAATTTGAATTCCTTGGGCCTATTTTAACGGTTTGCAAAGAGTCAGAATCGCTATCTTCGCCGGCAAACCACAGTAATTTCCTTATCCTCATGGCATCACGTTTTAAATTGCTGAATAATGTGTTAGGCTGGATCATCTTCGGGATCGCAGCATTCACTTATCTCTCAACAATTGAACCTACTACGTCCTTCTGGGACTGCGGAGAGTACATCTCCTGTGCGTATAAACTGGAAGTCGGTCACCCTCCGGGAGCACCTACTTTCATGCTTTTAGGGCGTTTTTTCACCCTTTTTGCTAGTGGGCCCGACCAGGTGGCGATGATGATCAACGTTATGTCGGCTTTGTCCAGCGCGTTCACCATTCTGTTCATGTTCTGGACTTTAACCCTCCTCGGACGTAAACTGGCGAAAGCGGTTGAAAAAGTTGCTGACGTCAATTCGATCTCCGAATCAGGCATGTGGGGCATTTTTGCCAGCGCCGTTATTGGTTCATTGGCCTATACATTCTCCGACTCGTTCTGGTTCTCAGCGGTCGAGGGTGAAGTATATTCCATGTCATCCTTCTTTACAGCACTCGTATTCTGGGCTATTCTCAAATGGGATGCCGACGATACCGCGAAAGCCGACAAATGGATTGTGTTCATCGCATACATGATGGGTCTTTCCGTAGGTGTTCACTTATTGAACCTCCTCGCGATTCCGGCGATCGTAATGATCGTTTACTTCAAGCGTAACCAGAATCCGACACGAAAAGGGTTGATCATTGCCGGTCTTGTGGCGCTGGGCTTGCTTGGCGTTATCCAGAACGGAATTATCCCGGGAATTGTAAATGCTGCTGCGAACTACGAATTGTTCTTCGTGAACACGCTCGGACTTCCTCCGAACGGCGGTACAATCATTTACTTCGCTCTTCTCGTGGGAATGATCGTAACCGGTCTCATGTATACGAGCCGCGGCGGTGAAACATTGTACAAACGGTTCCTTTATGTAGGTGGCGCCTTTTTTGCGTTCGCGCTTTTCGGAGCAATGGCTTATGGCTCGTGGTTCATGACACTGCTCACTATTGCTATAGCCGGGTACCTGGTGCATCGCATCAAGAACAACCGCGCAGTACTGAATACGATTCTTCTTTCGTTCACGGTTCTTCTCATTGGCTATTCATCGTTCTTCATTCTCGTTGTACGCTCACAAGCGAATACACCGATGGATGAAAACAACCCGGAGAACGCCATCAGCTTGCTGTCGTACCTCAATCGTGAGCAGTACGGTGACTGGCCGATTGCATACGGTCCGTATTACAATGCACCACTGAACGTAGAAGATCCTGCTGACGATGGAAATCCTGTTTACGCATTGGATGAAAATCTTGGCGAATACGTAATTATCGATGCACGCAAACAAACGAATTACAAGTTTGCCAGCGAAATGAGTACCATTTTCCCAAGGATGTGGGAGCAGAACCAACGGAGCCACGTGCAGCCTTACGAAGAGTGGGGCAACGTTGCGAAGAACCACACAAAGCTCAAGCTCATGAATCGCCAGACCGGCGAAATGGAAACGTTCAAGAAACCAACCATGTGGGCAAACCTTACCTATTTCTGGCAGTACCAGGTGAAGTTTATGTACATGCGTTACTTCTGGTGGAATTTCGCCGGGAAACAGAACGACATACAAGGTCATGGAAATCCTACGGATGGAAACTGGCAGAGTGGTATCGGGATGCTCCAGGATGTGGATATGGAGAAAGCTCCTGCACGTCTCCGCGACAATGCAGCGAACAATAAATTTTTCTACCTGCCATTCCTCTTAGGACTCATCGGGTTGATCTTCCATTTTGTGCGCGACTGGAAAAACGCACTCGTGGTTTTCCTGATGTTCCTCTTCACGGGGCTTGCGATTGTAATTTACCTGAACCAATATCCGCTTCAGCCGCGTGAACGTGATTACGCATACACCGGATCGTTCTATGCTTTTGCATTATACATTGGAGTCGGTGCATTTGCCGTCATTCACTTCCTGCGCAGTATTGTGGGAAGAAAAGATCTGGCGATTAGTATGGCTCAGTCGCCACTGATTGGATTGATCAAAGTAGTTGGCGAGAAGAGTGAACGTGCCGGTAAACTGGTTGCCGTAGCCGGAGGTTTGATCATCACCGCAGTGGTACCGTTACTGATGGTCCTGGATGGATGGGACGATCACAACCGATCGAACCGGTATACGGCGCGCGACTTTGCAGGAAATTATCTCGCCACGTGCGCGAAAGGAGCGATCCTCTTTACCAATGGTGATAACGATACGTTCCCGTTGTGGTACGAGCAGGAAGTGGAAGGATACCGCACAGATGTCCGCGTACTCAACCTGAGCCTCCTCAATACCGATTGGTACATTGACCAGGCGAACCGCAAAGCATACGATTCAGAACGTGTTCCGTTCTCATTGCCACGTTCGAAATACCGTTCCGGTTCATGCGACCAGGTTTTCTTTGATCGTGAACGTATGGCGGCTGCTCCGGAAATGAGCGCGCGTAAACTCATGGATTTGCTCATCAAAGGAGATCCAAGTGTAACGCAGGTGCGTCGTTCTGTTGATGACAATGATGAATCATTCACAGATACTGTGTACGTTCTGCCTACGAACAAAGTGTATATCACGGTCGACAAAGCCCTCGTGAAAAAGAACGGAACTGTTCCTGCGAACACTCCGGATAGCATGATCGCTGATACACTGCGCTGGACCATCAACAAACAATACCTGCTGAAAGCGGATCTTATGATCCTCGATCTGCTCGCAACGTTCAACTGGGAACGCCCGGTATACTTTGCGGTTACCGCAGGTGGCGACAGTTACCTGAACCTCGACGACTGGTTTAACCTGGAAGGTCTTGCGTACCGTCTTGTACCAATGCGTGCAGACAAGCGCGGACTGTTTGGTGAAATGGTTGGTTGCAACACGGACCTGATGTATACGAACATCATGAAGAATTTCCGTTGGGGCGGCCTCGATAAACCAGGCGCAGAAATTTACATGGACGAAAACAACCTGCGTTTCACAACGAACCAGCGTTTGCAGATGATGTCGCTCGCGAAGTTGCTGAACGATGAAGGCAAATCGGCACAAGCGGTTGAAGTACTTGACCGTTGCCTGCAGGTGATGCCAACTTCATTGATTCCGCTGGAGCCAGCCATGGTTTACGCTGTGGAAGCGTATTACAAAGCCGGCGCGATTGATAAAGCGAATAAACTTTCGGGAGAACTTTTCTCCGTGTGTGAACAGGAGTACCAGTTCTTCGCGAAGGTTGCCGGTACCCACAAAGAATGGCGCGCTTCGTACGACGGCGATCTCGGAAGACTTTCTTCTGCGCTCGACATGTTGAACAACTACGCGGAGACTTACGGTCAGAAGGAAATGGCAGCACAGTACAAAGCGCGAATGACGGCTATTGGACTGACGCCGCGTTCGGCACAACCGCAATTTCCACCGCAGCAGCAACAGCCGCAGCCAATGAACATGGACAACATCAACATGGATTCATTGATGGAAGCGATGAAGAAAATGGATTCGATGACAGGAGCCAACCCGAAGTAACTCTGCTGCATGAAGCTGATGGTTCGTCCTCCGCAGGTGTTTCGCCAGGTGTATCCCGGCGCAACGTGGAGAATGTCCCGGAACGAAAAAAAAATATATCTCACATTTGATGACGGACCAGTGCCCGGTGTAACCACCGAGGCACTGTCTGTTTTACAGCAGTACGATGTGAAGGCTACATTTTTTTGCGTGGGCGAAAACGTGCAGCGCAACCCCGATATTTTCAGGCAGGTGATTGATGCGGGTCACTCCGTTGGAAACCACACCATGCATCACCTCGATGGATGGAAACATTCGTGGCGCGACTACATGCGCGACATCAAAGAATGCAGTGCGTTGGTTACCTCGCCGTTGTTCCGTCCGCCGTACGGGCACATGCGCCGCTCGCATTTCAATACACTTTCGCGTCACTGCCGCATCATCATGTGGGACGTGCTCACCTACGACTTCGATAAAACCTACGCGAAGGAACATTGCCTGGAACTCGCGCTCATGTATTCGCGCGCCGGATCGATCGTAGTTTTTCACGACAGCGAGAAAGCGAAAGAGCGGATGTTGTATGCGTTACCGCGGTATATTGAGGAGATGAAAGAGCGGGGCTATGAGTTCGCTACGCTTTGATATGCTGATGGGCCTTTCGGCAAGCTCAGGGCGCGCCTGCGGCAGCAAGGAATTCTTTTTTTTCCTTTCACTTCGTTCAAGGGACATGTGATCCCTCCGGGATCATAAAATACTTACCGGATGCAATGTTATTCCGACTCCAGAGGAGTCGCATGTCCCTTGAACGAAGTGAAAGGGTATTGAGCATAGCGACCCTGAAGGGGTCGAATGTTATTAACCCCGGGTGAGTTCCGAAGGAACGTAACCCGGGGTTAATAACGCAAACAAAAAAATTCCTTGCTGCCGCAGGCGCATCTGCGCATCTTCAAATTTACACATCAGCACATCATAACGGTGCTACCGTATAATCCAGAATCTTCCGCGTCTGTTTCGAAAACACGAACCGGTGTTCATCTGTACCGTGCGGATGTTCTTCCAACACGTAAACGAAGATGAGCGTTTCGTTGGAACTGCCGGTCTGCAGGTATTGAAAACCGCCGGGAATTCATGTCGGTTTTTGCGATGGAGACGTGATCATCTTTTGCCGGGCGCTGTCGTGCAATTGTAAACGCGTAGTCGTGAAATTGCCGGCAAAAGAATTCTCCGACTTTGTAAATCCCAATCCACCGGGATCCTGGAGAATGGCCAGCGTGATTGTGTACAACGAATCGGCGAGAAGAACATAACTGATCGGAAGTCCGTCAGCCTGGCTTTGCGCGGAGCCGTCTGTAGAATCTTCCTGCGTTAATTTTATTTCGATGTATTCATACTCCGTAAAATCTTCACCGTTGGTATCCCAGTAATATTGCAGGGCAGTAACGGAAGATGTATACCAGAACGGTGAAGCGGAAATTTCTTCGTGCGGATTAAATACTTCGATGCGGATGGTTTGTTTCTGCTCGCCGAGTGAATTGGCGCTGTCAAAACTGATCACGCATTTTTCGGCACGCATTTTTTTCTGGATGGATTTCTCGTAGATGTTGTACTCGTGCGGAACGGGCGTTTCGCATTGCGTGAGCAATACGATGATGGTGATGATACCCGGTGTCAGCAGATTGCGGATCATACGTGAAATATAGTGAAACGATTTGCCAATTTGATCTGCGCGAGGCGGGGAGTGCGCCTGCGGCAGCAAGGAATTTTTATTTTTTTGATCACTAACCCCTTCAGGGTCGGGCGTTTCACAACACGCTTGAACGAAGAGAAAGAATGTGGTGCATGACCCCGAAGGGGTCAAATATCAATATCAAAAAAGCGTTAGCGTTTTTGACGCGACCCTGAAGGGGTCGAATAATAAAATCAAAAAAATCCTTGCTGCCGCAGGCGAAAATCAGCAAATCGACCAATCAGGAATCAGCAAATCGATTACGCCAGTTCCGGCATCACCTTCGGGAAATCCATTCCCTCCAGCACCCGCCATCCGCCGCGCACGTTCACGAGATTCGTGTAGCCTTTTTGTTTCAGGATGGAAATCGCAATCACTGAACGGTAACCGCCTGCGCAATGCACGTAATACGGTTTGTTCCTGTCAATGGAATCTGTTCCATGCGGTTTAGAGAAGCTGCTCAGGCAAACATGCTCCGCACCTTCGGTGTGACCGTTATCCCATTCACCGGGACGACGCACATCGAGAACAGCATCGTGATTTTGTTTGTTCATCGCCGATACGAATTCGTCGGGGTTGACAGACTTCATCGTGTCAACCGGAAGATTTGCTTTCTTCCACGCGTCAACTCCACCTTCGAGATATCCAACTACATTTTCGTAACCGACGCGTGCGAGACGAAGAATGGCTTCGCGCTCACGGCCTTCGGACGCAACAATCAACAGCTTTACGTTGATGTCGATGAGTGTCCCGACCCAAACAGCGTATGTGCCATCGAGACCAATGAACATGGAACCGGGAATGAATCCTTTTTCAAATTCATCGGCGCTTCGTGTATCCAACACAAGTGCACCTGCTTCAAGTACCGCTTTTGCTTTGAGCGCATCCAGCGGAATTACGTTACGTTCAAGAACGTTGTCGATATTTTCGTACCCGTTCTTATTGATCGCGGCGTCTTTGAAAAAATATTGTGGTGGTGCAGCGAGCCCTTCGGTAACGGTTTTGATAAACTCGTCACGGTCGGTGATCTTCATTGCATAATTTGTTGCTTTCTGTTCGCCGATGGTCGACCAGGTTTCTTTGCCGATATTTTTTCCGCAGGCAGAACCCGGTCCGTGCGCAGGATACATGAGCACGTGATCCGGAATTTTTTTCAGTTTGTTGTTCAGCGAATCGAACATCATTCCGGCAAGTTCTTCCTTGGTCATGGTGCCGTCGAGCAGATCGGGACGGCCTACGTCACCTACGAAAAGTGTATCGCCGGTGAAGATGGCGTACTCTTTTCCGTTTTCGTCCAGCAACAAATAGCAGGTCGATTCCGGCGTGTGTCCCGGTGTATGAATCACGCGAATGGTGAGTTTTCCGACTTTGAATTCCTCGCCGTCTTTCGCGTTGTGCACGTGATACTTCGTATCGGCTTTGGGGCCGTAAATAATTTCAGCGCCGGTTGCTTTCGACAGGTCGATGTGACCGGAAACGAAATCGGCATGAAAATGTGTTTCAAAAATGTATTTGATGGTTACGCCGCGTTCTTCGGCTTTCGCGATATACGGCGTTGTTTCACGGATCGGGTCGATAACCACCGCTTCACCATCTGATTCAATCCAATATGCGGCTTCTGCAAGGCAATTGGTATAAAGCTGTTCTACGTACATACCTCTCAATTTAGCTGAATACTCTGAAGGAGTCCCGGTACAAAGATACGCAGTTCGCAGGGATGCTTTTACCCGACAAAAACCAGACAAATGAGCGGAAAATGATCGTTTGTAAGCGGTTTTTAGCTTTTTGGAGACGGTTTTTGTTTTTTCACCGCAGAGACGCGGAGGCGCAGAGTACTGCACTCTAAGGAGCTGGCACGGATCGCAGAGGGCGTGCTCAGCGATCATTGCTTACTCACATGATTGGTGGTAATTCCGGAACTCTGCGCCTCTGCGGTGATTTTTAGTTAAACTAAAAAGCCAACCGCGTGATCGCGAAAAACGAAAGCACGCTGATGAACAACCACAGGATCACACCCAGCACAAGCGGACGCCATCCAACGGCTTTGATCTCTGCCATGGATAATCCCGCACCAATCAGAAAGAGCGTTACCGACAATCCGATTTTTGAAATGGAGAACAATGTGTCGCTGTGATCGTGAATGAACGGCACATAACTGTTCAGCACCATGGCAACAACGAAAAGCAAAATGAACCAGGGCATTTTCATTTTGTTGCTTCCTGATTTGAAGAAGAACGCCATGATAATCGTCAGCGGAATGATCCACAATGCGCGCGCGAGTTTTACGGTAGTGGCAATATGCAAAGCATCTTCACCATACGTACTTGCTGCACCAACTACGGAACTCGTATCGTGAATGGCAATGGCAGACCACAATCCGAATTCCTGTTGCGTGAGATTGAAGTAGTGGCCAATAGGAGGGAAGATCACGAGCGCCAATGAATTCAGCAGGAAAATAGTTCCCATCGACACAGACATCTCTTTGTCGGTTGCGCCAACCACAGGGCCGATCGCAGCAATTGCACTTCCGCCGCAGATGGCCGTTCCGGAAGAAACAAGCGCCGTGATTTTTTTATCGAGGCCAAATAATTTTCCGATCAATGCTCCGAGAAGGATCGTAAAAAGAATCGATGTGATCGTGAGCAGCAACCCGCTTTTGCCAGCCTCCATGGCTTGCGTAACGTTCATCCCGAAACCAAGTCCCACCACGGAAACTTTCAGGAGCAACCCGGTTGACTTGTGGTTGAGATGTACAAACGGGTGACCGATGAATTGTGCAAACACGAGACCAAGCAGCAAGGCAAACGGTGGACTCGACAGTGGCGTAGTGCAGACAATGATCGCAACAACGAAAAGGACGGTGCGTACGGTTGAGTTCTTATCAAAAAATGATTTCATGTACTCATTTTTGTTTCCGTGGTTACTGCTCCTGATAGTTATCGGGATGCAACGGTCTCAACACGCGATCTTTCAGCGGGGAAACGAAAGAATCAGCGCAAATATAGGGCATTGTATGAATAGTATGTGAATACTGTGGTTTGGATAAGGTCTCCGTTTAGGTTACAAAGTGTTTATGAAAACCGCTGAAACGGTTGAGTGAGGCAGGACTGTTCATTGCCGGGGGCTTAAGCCCCGGCAATGAAAATCTGCACAGTTGCTAAACGGTTTCAACCGTTTTTATCCATGCTTAGATATTGTACATTCGTTGCATGCACCCCATCGAACTGTTTCCCGCACAGTTTCCCGAATTGCGAACTGAACGCACAAACCTGGTTTGGCTTCCAGTGAAGGAACGTTCATTTATTCTTCGCCTGTTTTCGGATGAACAGGTGCAGGAATTTCGCGGCACGCATACGTTTAAAGATTTGAGTGAAGCAGAATTCCAACTCTGGGAGTGGCGAAAAAAATTCGCAACCCGGGAAGGAATCCGCTGGGGAATTTATCACCGCGAGATTCAGCAGCTTGTAGGCACGGCAGGGTTGAAGCACATCGATTACCAGCACATGCGCGGAGAGATCAGTTATGAATTATTGCCGGGCTGGTGGAATCTCGGAATCATGACAGAGGTGCTCGGAAAAATTTGTTCGTATGCGTTGAACGATATCAAGCTTCATACGCTCGAAGCAAATATTGATCCGCGTCACGATGCGTCACGGCGCGTGCTCGAAAAACTGGACTTCAAAAACGAAGCGCACTTCCGGGAGAACTGGCATCATGAGGGGTGGTGGGATTCGTCGATATGGGTGAAGAAGGCGTGAAGTTTTTTTGCCACGAAGACACAAAGGCTCCAAGGAGCACAAAGACTTTTTGGTTTGAAGAAGGAAGGCGTAAGTTTTGCCACGAAGGCTCCAAGTCTCAAAGCAACACAAAGGTTTTTGGTTTAGGAAGGAAGGTGCAAGTCTTGCCACGAAGTCTCAAAGTCATCAAGCAACACTAAGAAAAGTCTTAACTCTTTATCTTTCTTCTTATTCCTTGGTGTTTCTTCGGGCCTTTGTGCCTTAGTGGCAAGATTACAACACATCAATCAAACTGCTTCTCCGACCCCGGCTTCCTTATTCCCTGCTTGTTAAACCGCACCGCGATAATCAACTCGTGCGTGCCGGTAGAATAGTTCCCGAGATTCGTCGTCGTGAAATCGTAACCGTAACCGAACTGCAGGTTTTCTTTGTACACAAATCCCATGTACATCGTGAAGGCATCGAGGTGACGATACGATCCACCCACCCAGACTTTGTCTTTGTAAATCACGCGCAAACCAGCATCAAACTGGAACGGAACCGGCGCAACCATTTTTGCCAGTGCCGACGGCTCAATGATGAAATCATCACCCAGTGGCTGGCGATATCCTGCAGTGAAAAAGAAGTGGCGATTCAGTACGCTCGTTGTATTCGACATGTAATCGAAAAACTTAATCTTGTTCTGCTGGATCTGCAAACACGATGCACCTACCCAGAACCGGTCATTGTACAAATAAAATCCGGCGCTGAAATCGGGCATGAGTACACTCTGCAAGGAATTGGTAAGCACAACATCGCCCGGATCATGCAACGTAATTTTTTGTCCGTCCACCATAAACTGCAGGATGCCCGCGCTGAGTCCGAATGACAATGTGAGATTATCCGTGAGCGGCGCATGATACGCATACGACATATAAAAACCTGTTCTTCGCGTTGGACCTACAATGTCGGTGAACAATTGTCCGCCTACACCCATGTGGTCCCATTTCAACGGACCGTGGAGGCTGAGAATGTATGTACGCGGTGCATCTGTAATTCCTCCCCACTGGTAACGGTTCGCTGACATGCCGAGGAAGTAATCGTTTTTTCCACCGATCGCAGGATTCATCACGTAATCGTTCACCATGTATTGACTGTAATGCGGAAGCTGCTGTGCAGTGAGCACCAGCGGAAGAATTCCTGCAAGAAGGCCGAGAATTTTTTTCATAGCTGGTTTCATCTTAACGCATGATTGTTAATGGTCCGGTGAATACATCCGGGAACATCGGGTCGTTCAGTTTCACGATGTAGTAGTACGTTCCTACCGGCAATTCTTTTCCATCGTAGCGTCCATCCCACGGTGTGCCGTATCCAACTGAACGGAACAACATCTCGCCCCAGCGGTTGTAAACTTCTACTTCGCATTCCGGGAAGAGATAAATGTTGTCGATCACCCACGTGTCATTCGTTCCGTCACCGTTCGGAGAGAATCCATCAGGGATCCAAACCGAAGGAACCACATCGAGTATCATGGTGTCGCTTGCCGTACATCCTGCAGAGTCAGTGACAATAACGATGTACGTTGTACTTCCCAGCGGACCTGCAACCGGATTTGGTGTTGCCGGATCGCCAAGACCTGTTGAAGGCCCCCACGCATACGTTACACCGGCGTTGCCCGTAGGCGAGCCACCGATTGCAATAGTTTGTCCGGCGAGAAT
>DATHKF010000211.1:0-5707 GCA_035489505.1 Bacteroidia bacterium
TACGCCCGGGAAACTATGTAAACTATGTCCCTTATGTGGTTGATAAAAAATCAAAATGACCCACTACCGCTTTCTCCGTTAACTAAAATGAGATATGTTTGTTGCAGTTCAACGGGCAAACCCGTCAACGACTATTTAACCCGCAAAACCCTTTAAACAATTCTGTCATGACCAAGAACATTTCTTCCAAAAGACTTTGCAGTCAGCCGCCACTGGTGAAACGCAAATTTGCACGCGGTGTATCATCGAACAGGATGAGAGTCATACTCTCCACTGTTTTGAAGTGGGCAAACGGAACGGACATAAAATACATGTTCGTTGAAGGCGCCACCGCGCAAAAAAATGTGGTGAGGGCTGCGTTTAAGAAATGGAAAAGTCTCGGCATCGGACTTTCATTCACCGAAGTTGCCATGCGTGAAGAATCGATGGTGCGGATTGGTTTTGATTATAGCGACGGATCATGGTCGTACGTGGGTCGCGATGTGCTCACGATTCCCAAGAAGGAAATCACGATGAATTTTGGTTGGGATTTGACCGACAGTTACGGAATGACCACGGCGTTGCATGAGATCGGGCACACACTCGGTTTTCAGCACGAACATCAAAGTCCGTTTGCAGGAATCACCTGGAACACCAAGGCGGTTTACAAAGAGTTTTCCGGTCCGCCGAACAAGTGGCCGAAAAAAGAAATCGATTCCAACATCCTGAATAAACTTTCTGCCAACCAGGTGCAGGGAACCGATTGGGATCCCAAATCCATTATGGAATATGAATTTGGTGCAGGTCTCGTTTTAAAACCTGCCGCGTACGTGAAAGGTATATTTCCTCCGGGAACTTTGTCGAAGAAAGATATTGATACCGTGAAATCGTTTTACCCGGTGGTCAAAGCATCGGAGCAAATAAAACTGGACATCAATAAGGTTACGCGCATCAAAGCGCAGGCCGGAGAGCAGGATGATTTTGTATTTACTGCGCCGCTCACCAAGAAATATACGTTCCAGACTACGGGCAATCTCGATACGGTTGTGGTTATTTCCGAAATCGGAAAAACAGAAAACCATTACATGGCGGGTGACGACGACAGCGGATTTGAAGACAATGCCAAGATTGTTTTGCCGCTGGTAAAAGGGAGAAAGTACCTGGTGAATGTTAAGGTTACTTATGCACCGGAGAAACCGAATGGAGCTGTTGTAATATTGTAAATCCACCGCGCGGGCGAATAAAAATACGATAGCGTTATGGCATTCAACTATTCATGTTTCATCAGTTACAGGCACGGCAAATACGAGTTGATCAAACGGTTCGTTGACGACTTGAAGGACGCCTTGTCCGCTGAACTCGAGCCTTATTTTGGTCAAATGGAAATTTATATTGACTCGGAGCGGCTTGAACCAGGTCACCTTTACAACAAGAAGCTTAGTGCTGCCTTGTGCCAAAGCGTATGCATGATCATTGTTTATACGCCTCAGTATTTTATGGAAGACAAGGCTTATTGCACGCGTGAATTTATGGCCATGGAAGATTTGGAAACCCGGAGAATATCTTTGTTAGAGCCGGAGCATCAATCGAATGGATTAATTATTCCCATTGTGCTTCGGGGGGGCAACACTGTTCCGCCTTTAATTACAGGGAACAGAATATTTAAAAGTTTTGAAAACTTCACACTGGCAGAAGAGCGATTGATACAGAACCGGAATTTTATCGCGGCAATCGGAGAGATCGCGAGTTATATACATGAGCGATACAAACACCTCAGAAAAGTGGAGAATACAGCTTGTGGGGGATGTGACGATTTTGAAATACCCGAAGAAGAAACAGCAGTTAACTGGCTGAAGGAACACGTTGAATTCCTTGCACCAAAATTCCCGTTTAGAAATGGCTGAAAAGAAAGAATCCGGAAGAGGACAGATCATTACCTTTTACTCCTACAAAGGAGGATCGGGCAGGACCATGGCGCTGGTGAATACTGCCTGTTTACTCGCGCGGGAAAAAAACAAAAAAATACTGGTCATCGATTGGGACCTCGAAGCTCCCGGAGTGCATCGGTATTTCGATAGTGAAGCCGGAAGATCGGAACAGAAGCGAACGGAAATTTTTCGTATTGACGATGGATGGCCAGGATTGATAGAACTATTTATGTCTTTGCGCGATCAACTGGCGAAAAAGAAAGAGCGGAGTGCCGATTCAATACTGAAAGTAATCAAGGATGCGCAACTTGATAAGTACTTCACGAAAGTTATTGAGCCTTCGCTTTTTGTTTTGAAGGCCGGAATTTTTGACCATGATTACGCGGAGAAGGTGAACCAGTTCAACTGGTTTGATTTTTACAACCGCACACCGGAGTTTTTTTCTGTCTTTGCTTCGTATCTCGAAAGAAAGTTCGATTACATCCTGATTGATTCGCGGACGGGAATTTCAGACAGTAGTGGAATCTGCACCATGATCATGCCAGAGAAAATTGTTCCGGTGTTTACACCCAACAAACAAAGCATGGATGGTGTTTTATCGGTGATGAAACGCGCGGTGGATTACCGCATGGGTTCCAGCGATCTTCGTCCACTCGGTATTTTTCCGTTGCCGTCGCGAATTGAAATGGCAGAAAATGATCTGCGCGAAGTTTGGCGGAAGGGAAATAAAGCCGTGAATATTTCCGGCTACCAGAGTGAATTCGAGGCATTGCTTTCACAAGCGTATCAATTGACCGACTGTGATTTAAAGGCATACTTCGATGATGTGCAGATTCAACACGTTCCCAAATATTCGTACGGCGAATCCATTGCAGTGCTGGAAGAAATGCTCGAGGACAATTTGTCGCTTACGCGGAGTTATAAAATGTTCACCGAAAAACTGACCGGTCAGAAGAACATCTGGGAAACTTCGCCGTTTAAAGTTTTCATTTCGTACAACAAAGATGATCGCGATTATGTCACTGAATTGAGGAAACATCTGACGCATCAAAACCTGGTGGTTTCAACCCTCGATACGATCAAGACAGGAGAAGAATGGGGCAAAGCAGTACTAAAAAATATTCAAGATTCTGATATCATGGTTTCCGTTGTTTCAGGATCTTCGATCAATTCAAGTATCCACGCGTATGAAGCAGGTTTGGCAAGATCTGCGGGAAAAAAAGTAATATCCATTGTCACAGATAGCACGATCGGGAATGTTCCGATTTACATGGAGAGTACCCCATCTATTCAGTCGGAAGAGACACACATGAACCAGGTCGTAAAGCAGATCGTTGCGGCGATGAATAAGAAGTAGTTTGATAAGCGCTCAGTGAAACCCTGTGAAATACCTCTGATACCTCTGTGGTAAATTTTTTAATGTGCATAACAGATTTTCGTCACAAAAAAAGACTGCGCGCAACCGAAGCTACACGCAGTCAACCAAAACCTGGAACAGTATCCATCGTTTACTGAACCGGTCCTATGCTATTTATTCAAACCTGAATTCTACTCTCCGGTTTTTCTGGTGTTCCTCTTCAGGACATTCCACACCTTTGTCGCAATGATTCACGAGTTTTCTGAATCCATAACCGGTTGCGGAAATCCGGCTTTTCGGAATTCCCAGCGCACCGAGATAACGGATTGCAGCATCGTTTCTTCGTACTGAGAGCTGCATGTTGTATTCGTCCGTTCCGCGGATATCACAGTGGCCGCTCAGTATAAGACGTCTGCCCGGGTTTTCTTTCATGTATGTTGCAACCCGGCTGAGTGAATCTTTCGCTGAAGAACGAAGATCAGATTTGTTGTAATCGAAATAGATCGAACCGTAAAATGCTTTCACCATCGCAGGAGTGATGTCCATTACCGAATCTCTCGGGGTGGGAACAATGGATGCGATCGGCTGCATCGGCGGACGATAACCAATGGTGTAAATTGATGTCACCAGGTTGGTGTCCACGTCATCGTGATTGAGATTGAAATAATAAATGTCATCATCACCAGTGGAACCTGAAACGCGGTTGGAGGAGAAATAGCCCGTGCGACCGTCTTCCAGAAATACAATTCCTAAATCATCGGTGCTCGAATTGAACGGAGCTTTCAACGGTTTTGCTTTTTGCAGCTTGCCATCTTTGTTGAGCGCTACGCAAATATCCAGTCCGCCAAATCCCTGGTATCCGTCGGATGCGAAGTAAAAATTTCCTGCACTGTCTACAGATGGAAATTTCTCCGTGTTAAACGTATTTACATTCGGCCCCATGTTCACCGGGCTGCCCCAGCCTTCACCGTTTCGGTCGCAATAATAAATATCGGTTTCACCGTATCCGCCACTCATGTCGGAAACAAAATACAGGCGCGAACCATCGGGAGACAAAACCGGGTTGGCAACAGAATACTCGTTGCTGTTGTATGCAAACGCCGTTACTTCCGACCAGTCTCCGTCTTTCAGTTCCGATTTGTAAATTTTATTCTGTTCGACCTGGTATTTTTTCTTGTCCTTGCCTTTCAGTGTTTTTTCAACCCGTGA
This sequence comes from Bacteroidia bacterium, assembly GCA_035489505.1. GTDB lineage: Bacteria > Bacteroidota > Bacteroidia > Palsa-965 > Palsa-965. The sequence goes on from DATHKF010000211.1 coordinate 4,474, forward strand.
GAAATACATGGTGTTTCCATCGGCAGAGAATGTAGCCGGGCCGTCGTGGTATTTTTGGTTGATGTTCTTACCACCAAAGGGAACCACATCCGTGTAATCTGTACCGTTACTTCCTTTCGTTGCGTAATACAGATCAAGGTAGTTGGTTCCTGTCCACGGATAGATCAACGTATGTCCCGGAGTTTTTCTTGACGAAGCAAAAACGATTCCATCGCGGTAGAGTACAGGTGCGAAGTCAGACGTTTCTGAATTGATCGCCTGCACATTGGAAACGGTAATGGGTTCATCCCATTTGTGATCTTCCTGCACAATTTCCATCGACTCGATGTAAAACTGCGCTGTGGAATCTCCCGGATTTAATTGTCCGTATTTTTCAAACGCAACACGGGCTTCTTCGTTATTACCCGTGCTTCTCAGCACCTGTCCGTAGTGCAGGTAAAATTCGGAATTGCTGTAAGGCCCAGCAGCGTTCACTTTATCGTAAGCGTCTTTGGCCTGGCTGTAGCGGTTCATTTGACGGTAACATTCGCCGAGTTTAAAGTGAACGTCCTGGTCGGGATGTCTCACTGCTTCTTTCTCATAAAGTCTTGCGGCACGTGAATATTCCCAACGCTCAAACAGTTTATCTGCTTTATGTGACCTGCCGTATGCCGTAGTGCAGAGGGCAAGTAAGAGAATGATGTAGTAAGAGGTTTTCATTGTGATTCAGGTTTGTATTTGTTTTAAAAAAAGCGTGGACTGGAAACTTTTGTTTTACCGTTTCCACTGATGTCCCATCCAATCATAATTTCATGTGTGCCGCTGTTGTAAGCGCCATTCCGGTTCAGGTAAAAATCGTAAGCGTAACCGGCGCGCAGGAAATTGGTGATTTCAAATTCAATCAAACCAATGAGCATGTTGTCGGTGCCTTTCATGTCAATGCGTTTTCCGGTTCTGAAACCCGCTCCGAGGAAAAGACGCTCCTTGAAAATGAATGCGGCGTCAAGTTCACCAACAACCGGTGCAGCGTGTACATACTTCATGAGGATCGACGGACGGAAATCAACGTTGTCGGAAACCGGGATCACCACGCCGGAGGTGAGGTAGTACTGGCGGTAAAATTGGGCCAGGTTGGCTCCTTCTACATTCGTGGTGTTGAAATCGGATTGAATGAGATGTACTGAACTCAACCCGGCATAGAACCGCGGCATGTAAAGGTACAAGCCGGCCGATGCATCAGGCACCCATTTCGCTG
>DATHKF010000212.1:0-2300 GCA_035489505.1 Bacteroidia bacterium
TTTTCTCGACCTCCTGCGGACCTTTCGTATTTCGCAGAAGTGCTCGACAACACATTGAAGTCGCTGAATTCCGACTACGAAGCCAAGCGATACGGGAATCACATTTTACTTCCGTTGAAAATACAATCGGTCAGTTCCGGAGTATTTCATCGCTGGCTGAAACGCAAAGGGAAGGAAGGCGGCCAGTACAAGATTCCCCGTTTGTCCAATGAGCGGAAGGTCCTCGATGAAATTCTATCCATGCAATAGAACATCGGCGTGGTTTTTGCGTTACCTTCAATACAGATGAAGCGTATTCCCGTTTTACTCACTTTCTTTTTGGTGCTGGCGTTCACCACGAAAACCCGGCTTCCCGATTTCGTGAAAGAATCCAAGGCAAACGTAGTTGTAACGGACAATTTCGCCAACGTGTATTTTGTGGAGAACGACAAGTTCACGAAGTACGACAGCAAGCTGACTTTCGTGAAAGAATTCAGCAACAAAAATTTCGGGGCCATTACTTCTGCCGATGTAACCAACCCGCTTCGCATACTTTTGTATTACAAAGAATTTGGCCGCATCGTTTTCCTCGACAATACACTCAGTCAAAACGGGGAACCGCTCGCGCTGGAAAAACTCGGTTATCCATTGGCCATACTCGCCGCTTCGTCGTACGACAACGGCCTGTGGATTTACGATCAGCCTACGTTCGAACTCATTCGCTTCAACAACAACCTGGAAGTTTCGAACCGTACCGGCAATCTTTCACAGATCCTGGGCATACAGCTTCAACCGAATTTTCTTCTCGAAAAAGACAACCGCGTTTTTGTCAATAATCCATTGACGGGCATTCTCGTTTTCGATGTTTTCGGAACGTACGTAAAAACAGTTCCGGTGATCAATCTCAAAACATTCCAGGTGATGGATGATGAGATTGTCTATTTCTCCGAAGGAACATTACACGCCTGGAACCTGAAGACTTCCGAGATCACAGTGTACGAAGAACCCGTGAGCGATTCTGCGGTGAACATGCGTATCGAACGCGACGCGATTGTGGTGCACGATACGGCAAGCGTTTCTGTTTACCTGCGCAACAAATAAAATCTCTCCCAACTTCAATTGTTTTGAGAAAACCGCTGAAGCGGTTGGGTCAGTTTTGTTGTTCCATTGCCGGGGACTTAAGTCCCCGGCAATGGAAGTAACAGAATTTGCAGAACGGTTTCAACCGTTTCTTTTAAAACGGTGCACGCGAATGGCAATAAAAAAGCGGCCCTGTTTTTCACAAGACCGCTTTATTTTTCTTTTCGTTGGTTTAGAACGGAAGATCATCGCTGTCATCCGCCGCGCTGAACGAAGTAATGTCAGGCGTTGACGTAGCTTGCTGCATCATCGGCTGCGACTGTTGTTGCTGCGGCGTTGCACTTACGCCTTCGATTTTCCATGCTTCGATGGTGTTGAAATATTTGATCTCGCCGGTTGGCGCTTTCCATTCGCGGCCACGAAGATTGAAGAACACACGGATCTCATCGCCCGGGTTGTACTGGTCAATCAAACCGCATTTGTCCTGCGTCAACTGGAAAGTAATGTGCTGCGGATACTGCGAGGAATTGTCGGTAATAACAATGTCTCTCTTCTTGAAACGATCGGAAACCTGTTGTTCCGGATACTTGACCTTAAGGGTGCCTGTTACGTTAAACATGATAAATTGGGTTTAAAAATTTACAATTTGTGAATTACGATTTGTGTTTGTCGGGCCGGGTAGCAGCGGTGGCAAATTTGCGCGGCGGAGCATACCGGGGGATGACAACAAAACAAAGTTAAGCGTTTACTTTTTTCGTAATTCCCGTAATTAACAATTGTTCATAACTGATCGGAAAGCAGCACTTTCCAGGCCTCATCTACCTTCCCGTCATTGAGCAGGCCTGCAGCGATATGATGCAGGTGAATGTCCAGTTTATTGTGATTCTGGCCATACAACTCAAAGGCTTCATTTATAGCTCCTTTGTCAATGAACGTCCGTATTTCTTCCGGCGTTGGCATCTTTTCCACATTCCCCAATTTGCCGAGATGATTGCCCGTGAGGATCTTGCTGGTACGGATAGATTCCGGGATGGCGTCAATACCGATTCCAATCGTGAGCAATGGTTTAGCCACTTTGAACAAAGCATCACCGGATGCGCGGCAATAGATGTCGCCGCCCATGCGTGCCACCAGGTCAATTTTCTGCTGGTCGATCATTCCCGTTTCCGGATCAAGAATTTCTTCATTGATGTGCATCATCACCACTTCCGCAATCACAAGATTTCCTGCTCCGCCCTGCT
>DATHKF010000213.1:0-2547 GCA_035489505.1 Bacteroidia bacterium
AACTCGTTGCTGCTGCACACGCAGGATGCTTTTCGATGAAACTTAGTTTTGTCCTGAACGCTGCCGGCTTTACAGCTGAAAGTATCGACACCAAATGCGAAGTTACTTTGAACCGTGAAAAAGGTCTGATCGAAGCTTCACATCTCACGGTGTCTGCGAAAGTTCCTGGAATCACCGCGGAGAAGTTTGAAGAATGTGTGAAAACGGCTGAGAAAACCTGCCCTATTTCACAGACACTTACATCTACTACGATTACTTCCAGCGCTACATTGCTGTAAAAAAATCTATTTCACCAGGTAACCACAGTGATTTCAATCGTTGTGGTTATTTTTTTGATCACACATTGAATCAAAGTAACTTCGAAGCATGAAAAAACAATATTCCCGCCGCATCCTGGTCGCCCTGGCCATTACCGGCGCTTTCGGTCTTGGTTTCACATCGAGTCAGCTCCTTTCTGAAAAAGAAGAAAAACTCGTTGAAGGCCGGGTAACCGGTATCGGTGGAATATTTTTCAAATCAAGCAACCCGGAAGAGCTGAAGCTTTGGTACAAAACATATCTCGGATTAAACACCGGTCCGTATGGAACAACATTTAAGTGGTACCAGGGCGCCGACAGTACGAAAATGGGATTCACCCAGTGGGGCGCGTTTAAATCGACTACCAAATATTTTGAGCCTTCGAAGAAGGAGTTCATGATCAATTACCGGGTCGATAATCTCGCAGCGCTGATGAAAAAATTTGATGGCAAGGTGATCATCACCGATACCGTAGAAACGTACGATTACGGAAAGTTCGTCCACATCATGGATCCCGAAGGCAATAAGATAGAATTGTGGGAACCGATTGATGAAGTGTATGGAAAGATCGAAGGTGAGGTCACAAAATAATCCGCTTATGAAAACAATCAGAATTTACCAGGTCGATGCTTTTACATCCAAACTGTTTGGTGGAAATCCGGCAGCGGTATGTCCGCTCAGTGAATGGCTTCCTGATGAAGTGATGCAGAATATTGCGCTGGAAAATAATCTCGCAGAAACTGCTTTCATTGTAAAAGAATCGGCACACTACCACATCCGGTGGTTTACACCGGCAGTTGAAGTTGATCTTTGCGGACATGCCACACTCGCTGCGGCGCATGTCTTGTTCAATCACGAAAATTTTTCCGGAGAAAAGGTGGTCTTCCATTCGCGAAGCGGGAAACTCATTGTAACGAAGCAAGGCGATGAACTGACTCTCGATTTCCCTGCCGACGTGATGAACGAAGTTCCGGTTACACCACAGCTCACAGCTGCATTTGCTGAAAAACCTGTTGAGGCATATCGTGGAAAAACCGACTTGATGCTTGTTTTTGAAAACGAAAAACAAATTGCCACCATGGTTCCCGACCTGCAGAAGATCAGTGAATTCGACGGGCGCGGCGTTATTGTAACCGCACGAGGCAACGAAGTTGATTTTGTTTCCCGGTTCTTCGCGCCTCAATCCGGAATTGATGAAGATCCGGTAACCGGTTCGGCACACACGTCACTCGCCCCGTATTGGTCTGGCCGTCTCGGAAAACAAACCCTGAGCGCCATCCAGATTTCGAAAAGAAAAGGTTATCTCACCTGCGTTATTGCCGGCGACCGTGTTCAGATTTCCGGAAAAGCTTGTTTGTATCTCACCGGCGAAATTTTTGTTCCATGATTGTCCGCAAACCCGTTCGCAGCATTTGTCTCCGATACGCGCATCAGCACATCAATAATCAGCACATCAGCAAATTAATTTCATGAAGACACTCGGCCTCATCGGCGGCATCAGCTGGGTCTCCACCATCGATTACTACCGGCTCATCAACGAAGGAATCAATGCCAGGCTCGGCGGAATGAATTTCTCCCGCTGCATCATTCATTCGATGAACTACGCCGACATCAAACGCAACAACGAGAATGGCGACTGGAACGCTACACTCAACCTGCTCGCGGAGGCGGCTGAAAACATGAAACAGGGCGGCGCCGAAGCCCTGGTGCTTTGCGCGAATACGATGCACAAAATTGCAGATGAACTCGAAGCGCGGATTGGACTTCCGGTGATTCACATTGCGAAAGTCACGACTGCTGAAATCGAAAAACAAAAACTCACCAAAGTAGCCTTGCTGGGAACAAAGTTTACGATGGAAATGGATTTCTTCAAATCGAAACTTCTCGCGAAAAATATTTCCGTGATGATTCCCAACGACGAAGACCGCGAGTTCGTTCACTGGACCATTTTCGAAGAACTGGGCCGCGGAATAATTAATCCGGAAACAAAGCAACGGTACATCCGCATCATCAACAGTCTTACCGATGGCGGAGCACAAGGGGTTATTCTCGGTTGCACGGAAATTCCGTTGTTGATTCAGCAGGAAGATGTTTCCATTCCGGTGTTCGATACCACGGCGATTCATGCGGCGGCGGCTGTTGAGTTTTCACTGAGCTGATCACGCACACTGGTTGTTGCGCCTTCGGCGCGTCGCCACAGATGCGCAGATTACGCAGATTGAAGGATTAAAAAATAAAATCAATCCAATT
>DATHKF010000214.1:0-3096 GCA_035489505.1 Bacteroidia bacterium
TTGATCCCGTTGGCCACGATATTGCCCTGCGCGTTATGCGCCAGCGATCTTCCTCCCGTGTAAATATGTCCTGGAAAGTTCATGGTACCGTTGCTGTTGAGATCAGACCACACGTTATTGCTGTACTGGTAAAGCATTCCAAGCGACAATGCAAACAGATCTCCAGCGGGATTCACATGCAGGTCCGTCACAGCATCGCTGGAAGTATTTCCCCAGTACTCCGTAAATGTGTTATTGCTGAAACGAATAAAACCCCGCGCCGACCCAATGAAAATTCCTCCGGAACCATCTGGAACAATATCGTGTATCGTATCCGATGGAAGCGAACTGTTTTGCGTGGTGTATTGAGTCCATGAAATGCCATTGTACACCAGCAATCCGTTTTCTGTGCCAGCCCAAACGTCGTTGCCAATCTTGCGTATGCAATTGACGCGCGATGAAGGCACCGGAGAATTCCACGAGGCAAACGTATTCCATGCAAATCCATCGAAGTAACCAACGCCGCCGGTATCACAACCTATCCACGCATCGCCGGATGGAAGAAGATCAATGGCCGTTACGTTGTAATCAGGACATCCGTTGGAAGGATCCCAGAATGTCCATGCGGAATTGCTCCATACGAGAACGCCCAGGTCGCGCATACCAATCCACACGCGGCCGTTTTCTGCATCGAGCGCCTGCTTGTAACGTAAAGTGTTTGCGTTGAAAAATCCCGGCATGGGAACAGTGCTGTATCCTTCCCCAGTGGCGCGGGCGCCAATGCCCCAAATCAGGCACAGTGTCAGAAGAAGAATCCGGTGGATGGGCATGGATATAAATCTAAGGAAAATCAGACCTCAGGTGTCAGTTCTCAGAGGCCGTAATTCGTATCTGGTATGAATTCACGCATGATCTCCTTGCTGGGCTATATAATTGGAATTTGCTTATCCAATATCTGGGTCTCCTGTCTATATTTGCGGCCACACACACAAAGAACCAGGGACCCAATGAGCACAGTCAAAACACTCGGACAATTTATCATTGAAAAGCAAAGCGATTTTCCATACGCAAAGGGAGAATTGTCACGTTTGCTCCGCGATATCGGAATAGCAGCGAAGATTGTAAACCGCGAAGTAAATAAAGCAGGCCTGGCCGATATTCTCGGTGAAGTGGGAGAGGTCAACGTGCAGGGCGAAATGGTGAAGAAGCTGGATGTGTTTGCCAACGAGCAGTTCATTGCTGCGCTCAGCGTAGGTGGCGAATGTTGCGGTGTTGCTTCTGAAGAAAACGAAGAACTGATTCCGATCGATACACCCATGTCGCGCAATGCGAAATACGTGGTAGCTATTGATCCACTCGATGGTTCGTCAAACATCGACGTGAACGTTTCCGTAGGAACAATTTTTTCCATTTACCGCCGCATTTCACTTTCCGGTCCGGCAACAGAAGAAGATTTTTTGCAACGCGGAACAGAACAGGTTGCTGCAGGCTACGTGATTTACGGTTCTTCCACCATGATGGTGTACACCACGGGCAAAGGCGTGAACGGTTTTACACTCGATCCGTCGATCGGCGAGTTTTGTCTTTCACACCCGAACATGAAAACACCTGCGAGTGGAAAAACATATTCAATCAATGAAGGAAATTACGTTCACTTTCCCGACGGCGTAAAAAAATACATCAAGTATTGCCAGGAAGAAGACAAGCCGTCGAAACGTCCGTACTCTTCACGTTACATTGGTTCTGCAGTAGCCGATGTGCACCGCAACCTGATCACAGGAGGAATTTATATTTACCCGGTTACAGCATCTTCGCCAAGCGGAAAACTTCGTCTCGTTTACGAATGCAACCCGATGGCGTTCCTCATCGAACAGGCCGGTGGAAAAGCAACGGATGGTTTCAGCCGCATCCTCGAAATTGAGCCGAAGAAATTGCACCAGCGCACTCCATTTTATGCAGGTTCTGCAAACATGGTGGACACTGCCGGTGAATTCATGACGAAGTATTCCAACTCAGGAAATTAATCGTGAAGTTGTAACTTCTGATTCATGCGTGGCGTCTTATGACTGATTCTAAAACAAACTCAGTCATGAAAACGCTAAACATCCTCGCATTAATTTTGACGTTACTTGTTACACCGGTTATTGCCGCTGCACAGGAAACAGATCACTCCGGTTATGATCTCATCAGTGAAAAAATCCGTTCAACGATTCAGCTTCCTGATGAGTACAAAAACGAACCCGCTGGTTCACGTGTACTTGTTGTATTTTCGATCACTGAAAACGGTGATGTGATGGTGCACGAAGTGGGCACAGGAAACCCGGGATTAAAAGCATCGCTCACTGCCCAGTTCGAAGGAATTCAGTTCGACAACTCACAGAATCAGTACGATGGCATGTATTCTATATGGTTGAATTTCAAGACATTGTAATTTATCGCTATTGACTGAGTAACAATGAACCAAACGAGACCGTCTTATTCCTGAAGTCAATACAAGTGTTATGAAAAAAGTAATCTATTCCATCCTGTTCCTGTTCCCTACTGCTGCTTTTGCACAGTCAACGGAAACGCGCAATGTGGATGCATTTACGGGGGTGAGTACTTCGGCCCTGGTTTCTGTTGAATTGAAATCAGGTTCACCGTGCAGTGTTATGCTCGAAGGAGAAACAGAATCGATGGCCGCCATTACAACAGAAGTGAAGGATGGCATGCTGATCATCGGCCAGAAAGGAAACGGCAAAAGCGGACCTGTAACGGTGTTCGTCACAATCAGCGATCTGAAAAAACTCGACATCAGCGGGCCTTCAGAATTGCGGGGAACGGGAACAATCGTTACTGATTCGTTGCGCATTGAAGGAGGAGGCGGATCGGAACTTGAACTGTCTGTTACGGCGAGAACAGTGAACGTGGATTTATCCGGCGCAAGTTCCATGCGGCTTTGCGGAACCACAGATAGACTTGACGTCTCGGTGTCGGGCGCTGCAGAACTGAGCTCCGGTTGTCTCGAATCACAAACCGTGAATATTGAAACCAGCGGTGCGTCCAGCGCAAGTGTTTCCGCAGGTACATCACTTGTCGCGCGATCCTCGGGTGTTTCAGAGATTGTGGTTTATGGCG
>DATHKF010000215.1:0-3489 GCA_035489505.1 Bacteroidia bacterium
CGGCAAAACCGCCGCGGTCGAGACAAAACACCACGTGTAAATTCTGCAGTGCAACATCGTGCACAACCTGGTCGTACGCGCGCTGCATGAATGAAGAATAAATATTGCAGAACGGAACCATGCCTTGTGTGGCAAGTCCCGCAGAAAATGTAACTGCGTGTTGTTCGGCAATGCCCACGTCGAATGCGCGTTCAGGCATGGCTTTCATCATGATGTTCAGCGAACAGCCGGAAGGCATCGCAGGAGTTACACCCATGATCTTCGGATTTTTCTCTGCAAGCTCAACGATGCTGTGACCAAATACATCCTGGTATTTCGGTGGCTGCGGTTCGTTCGTTACCGGCTTCACAATTTTTCCGGTGTTCTTGTCGAACAAACCGGGTGCGTGCCACAACGTCGGATTTCCTTCTTCCGAAAACTTAAATCCTTTTCCTTTCGTTGTAAGAACGTGAAGAATTTTCGGACCCGGAATATCGCGAAGGTCACGCATGATCTTCACCAAACGATCCACGTCGTGTCCGTCAATCGGTCCGAAGTAACGGAACTTGAGTGATTCGAAAAGATTACTTTGTTTCAGCAATGCACTTTTCAATGCATCACTCACTTTGGTGGCTATCGTTTGTGCATCGGGACCAAACTTGCTGATCTTACCGAGCATTTTCCACACTTCATCTTTTACTTTATTATAGGTATGAGAAGTGGTAATGTCGTTGAGGTATTCTTTCAGTGCACCAACGTTTGGATCGATGCTCATGCAATTGTCGTTGAGCACAACAAGCAAATTGCTTTTTTCTGTTCCTGCGTGATTGAGCGCTTCGAATGCCATGCCTGCAGTCATTGCGCCATCGCCAATTACAGCAACAACCTGGCGGTCTTCTTTCTTGCGATTGGCCGCAACAGCCATTCCGAGCGCTGCAGAAATTGAAGTTGATGAGTGACCAACGCCAAACGTATCGTATTCGCTTTCGCTGCGTTTCGGGAAACCGGAAATTCCTTTGTAGCGGCGGTTCGTGTGAAACACCTCGCGACGACCAGTGAGAATTTTGTGTCCGTATGCCTGGTGGCCAACATCCCACACGAGTTGATCGTATGGCGTATTGAAAATGTAGTGGAGTGCAACAGTGAGTTCAACAACGCCGAGGCTTGCACCAAAATGCCCGCCTTTAACGGAAACGAGATCGATGATGTACTGGCGTAATTCTTTCGCCACCTGCGGAAGCTGATCTTCGTTCAGAACGCGAAGGTCCGCGGGCGAATTAATCCGGCTGAGCAGGCTGCCGGCGGCAAATTCACTTGGTTTGTCTGGTTGATCCATACTGTTTACCACTACAAATGTACGTAATTCTGATTGAATGGGTTCGATCTAAAAACGTGAAAATCAGAAACTTTGTGTGGCAAAGCTGGTTAATCAATGTTAAGGACGACCCCCAAGGGGTGTCCGGAAAGGGCGTAAGTGGTTTTTTTACAGGGATTTCCGGGTTGAAATTCAACCCCTTCAAGGGTTGCGCTTACGTTGCGTGCAACGGAGAAATTCTTGCCGGTTACGCACCCATCTTTACATCACGATTCAATCAGAACGCATTTCAGGTTGCACGTAGTGCGATGCAGATTGATCAGCTCGCCTACCGAAAAAAGGAATAGGGAAAGCATTACTCGCGCATCTGGAAAGTGGCGAAGGAAGAAAAGATTTCGCGACTTGACCTTAATCACAGGACGAAGAATAAGGATGCGCGGGATTTTTTTTCGAAAATAATGGATTTGGGTATTATAATAAGAGGATGTTTGAAGGAGTTAAGTTAGGCAACCTATTATTGTTAAATGCGTCTTAAAGGCAAAATTATGTCATGATCCCGCGACTTGTCGTATCCACTCTCTTATGGTTATTGTCTTTAATCGCCAACGGTCAAGATCTATTCATAAATACGTTTAACTGTAATTTGTACGCGGTCCAAACAACTACCTGCACTTTTACTTTAATTGGAAACACAGGAATTTTTTTAACTGACATTGCAGTAAGCCCTAACGGCACATTGTATGGAATTGATGGTACAAATTTGTATACAATAAGTACAGCAAATGCCGGCCTGACTCCGGTTACGGGTGTGTCCCCTTTAACGAGTTTCGAAGTTGCGTTGGTATGCGATCAGAATGGCGATTTATATGCAGCTGGCTATGATCTGTGGAAGTTGAATTGGACTACCGGCAACTGGGATTTGCTTGGATCCTTATCTCCATATTCAGCAGGCGGAGACCTGACATTTTATGAAGGTGACATGTATCTTGCATGCACGAATCAGGAACTGGTGAAAATAGATATGATCACGATGAATCTTCAAAACATGGGCATAATGAATTCTGCCAACGGTCCGATATTAGGAATCGTTACGGTGGAAACTGGTTCACCCAATCCTTGCGGTTCCGGCTCGCTTGAAAACGTAATGTATGCTTGTGCAGGAAGTGAATTACTATGGGTTGACGTTGATAACGCTGCCACCACATTCTCATGCGGGCTACCGATTTCAAGTATGATATCCGGGGCAGCATCACCAGCAGAATCAATGATTCAATATGGAAGCACAGATTTGTATGACCTGGTAGCTCCCAATGTATTTACACCGGGAGATGATCATATCAATGATCTGTTTGCAATCGGCATAGCGAATAGAGGTTGTTATGTGGTGAACTCGTTGGAAGTTTTTGACAGATGGGGCCGCAGTGTATTTTCCGGAATAGCATCAGATGAATGGGATGGGCAGGCAAAAGATGGAAACCCATGTGTGACGGGGACCTACTATTGGTTAGCTCGTATTCGAAGAGATGGGGAGGAGGAACAGTTCAGAACAGGGATTGTGACTTTAATTCGCTAACAGTTCAGGCAATCACAACTTGTCCGCATGGAGTGTACCTGCATGTTGTTCGGCAATGCCCACGTCGAATGCGTAGGTGCTGCTTAATAGGAACACGGACTCTGCGCTTCGCTTAGGGTGCGGATTAGGCGGATTTTCGCGGATTTAGAATCGCTGCGCGATTCGTGTTACTCAAACATTGATTAATAGGCAGATTGAAAATACTTGCGCGAATTAAATCGTTGCGCGATTCGGAGCACTTGAGTAGTGCAGATCGCGAAGCGATCATCCGCGTAAATCCTTTTCAATCCGCGTCGCGAGCGTAGCGAGCGGTCCGCGTTCCTATTAAACAACACAAGAAATCCATGTACTATTGAACACCGCCGAGAACCACTTCCCCATCATGCAACCGTATCGTGCGATCGGTCTGCGCGGCAAGACTCATATCATGTGTCACCAGCATGATCGTCTGGTGGTAATTTTCTTTCAGGTCTTTGAAAATATCAAACACGGTCTGCGCATTTTTTGAATCGAGATTTCCGGTTGGCTCATCACCGAAAATAATCTGCGGATCATTGATCAGTGCGCGGGCAATGGCCACACGTTGCTGCTGACCGCCTGATAAGCGACTTGCTTTTTTACT
>DATHKF010000216.1:0-2077 GCA_035489505.1 Bacteroidia bacterium
AAACCCGTTCTAAGCCCGGGCGCTCACGGCGCGTTACCGTTATCTCGCCGTGAGCGCCCGGGCTTAGAATAAGAAAATGCCGTAAAAATGCGCTCCCGATTGCTATCGGGACCGTGTCAAAAAGCAAAGTGAGACACTACCTTTTTTATCCGTGGTCACATTCCAATTAAAAATGCCCTTATATTTAATCTTTCCAAGAGCGAATTTTCTAACACACATTAAACCCTAACTCTACCAACATGGGACTTTTCGACAAGATTAAAGGCGAATTTATTGACATTATCGAGTGGCTCGATAGTTCGAATGACACGATCGTGTTTCGCTTTCCACGTTACCAGAACGAGATCAAGAATGGTGCGAAACTCACCGTGCGCGAGTCGCAGGTGGCGGTGTTCGTCAACGAAGGACAGATCGCTGACGTTTTCCAGCCGGGTATGTATGAGCTGAAGACGCAGAACCTACCGATCCTCTCTACGCTGAAAGGCTGGAAGTACGGATTCGATTCTCCGTTCAAGGCAGAAGTTTATTTCGTAAACACAAAGCAGTTCACCAACCTGAAGTTCGGAACGAAGAATCCGTTCATGGTGCGTGACGCTGAATTTGGTCCGCTGCGCATCCGTGCCTTCGGAAGCTATAACTTCCGTATTACGGATGCGGCAAAATTCCTGAAAGAAGTTGCCGGCACCGATCACGAGGTTACAACTGAAGAAGTATCAGAGAACCTGCGCAACATCGTTGTAACCCGTTTCACTGACGCAGTTGCATCGAGCAAGATCCCGGTACTCGACATGGCATCGAACTATGACGAGTTCTCGAAACTGATCAAGGAGAAAATCCAGGAAGAATTTACCGAGTACGGAATGACCATGACGAAACTTCTCGTGGAAAACATTTCATTGCCGCCGGAAGTAGAAGCTATGCTGGACAAGCGTTCGAGCATGGGCATCGTTGGAAATCTCGGTGCATATTCACAATTCCAGGCTGCGAATTCCATGGAAGCTGCTGCCAACAATCCAAACGGCGGCGGACTCATGGGCGCTGGTATGGGCATGGGAATGGGTATGGGCATGGGCAATCAAATGGCCGGCATGTACAACCAGAACCAGTTCAATCCGCAAACCGGAATGCAGAACCAGGGTCCTCCTGCTCCGCCTCCGCCGCCACCGGTATCACAGTGGTTCGTTGCAGTGAACGGACAGCAGCAAGGTCCGTATGATGAAGCAACTTTCCGTGCGATGATTAGCAGCGGAGTGGTAAAAAAAGAAAGCACGATCTGGAAAGCCGGAATGGCTGGATGGTTGCCTGCAGGACAGGTTCCTGAGTTGGCGAATGCGTGGTCGATGATGCCACCGCCTCCGCCTCCTGCGGGTTAGAAAAGTTAAATAGTTAAGAAGTTGGGTCGTTAACGATTTAACTTTTTCAAACCAGAAACCATTTCACATGAGCAATGAATTTTCCGAAAAGACCCACGAGGTTGAATCGAAAGTAAAATGTAAAGACTGCGGTGCACTGCTGAAGTACCACCCGGGACAAATGAGCCTGAACTGTGAGTATTGTGGTTGTCACAATGAAATTGCAGAGCAGCTCAAACCGGTGGAAGCCGAAGAACTTGATTTCAACGCGTTTCTTGCGAATGCATCAGCTGCGGCGCCAACCATGGCCATGACCGTTGTGAAATGCGGAAGCTGCGGTGCATCGGCTACACTGAAAGAGAATGTCACTGCCGACAGTTGTGCTTTTTGCGGTACTGCTTTGATCGTGAAAAACGGAACAACCACCAACGTCATTGCGCCGAAATACCTTCTCCCCTTCAGCATCGATATGAAGAAGGGCATCGAAGGATTCAAGAAGTGGCTCAAAGGTTTGTGGTTTGCACCGAACGATCTCAAGCACGCTGCACAGAACGATAAACTCAAAGGCGTTTACCTGCCGTACTGGACGTACGATACAAACACGTACAGCACGTACAGCGGTATGCGCGGCGATCACTACTACGTAACCGAAACGTATACTGTAAACGGAAAAACACAAACACGTTCGGTGCAGAAAACGCGCTGGACGCCGGCAAGCGGAAACG
>DATHKF010000217.1:0-2960 GCA_035489505.1 Bacteroidia bacterium
TTTTCACGTGGGCGAATGTCAATTCTATCTCGAAGAATACGAGAAAGCCCAGGAGCAATTTGAAAAAGCAAAATCGCTGAACGCGTCTGCGCATCCCGATATCAACTACATGCTTGGACGTTGTTACCAGCGCAAAGGCAAACTCGACGAAGCGATTGTGGAATACACCGCAGCGAAAGCGCTGAACATGGCGAATCCCACCAAGACGAAAGAGATCGATTACTACACCAACCAGTGCCAGACGGCAAAGTCGCTGATGGCTGCTCCGAAAAATGTTCAGGTGACCAACCTGGGTGGCGCAGTAAACAGCCCGTACGATGATAAGCGTCCTTCGATCACCGGCGATGGCAAAACCATGATCTTCACTTCGCGCAGGCCCGAAGGCAAATCGGACCGGGTTGATACAGAAGGCGACAACAAATACTACGAAGACATTTACGAATGTCCATGGGATTCTGCGAAGATGACCTGGGGCGATGCCAATCTTCTCCGCGGTTCAGTCAATTCAGAAGGACACGATGCGGCATGCAGCATTGCACCCGATGGAAAAATGCTGTTCATGTATGTGAATGATGTTGAAGCCGCACGTGGCGGAGAAATTTATACGTCAAAAAAATCGGGTTCCGGAAAATGGAGCACGCCGCAGGCGATGAAGAAAGGTGTAAACACTTCGTACTTCGAAGATGGCGCGGTGCTTTCGCCCGATGGCAATACACTTTATTTCATGAGTGAGCGCGGGCAGGATCTTCCGTACAAAGGACAAAAAGGGTATGGCCGCTCCGACATCTGGATGGCCAAGAAAGAAGGAAAAGGATGGGGAGATGCCGTGAATCTCGGACCAACCATCAACACGGAATACGACGAAGGTGGAATTTTCCCTGCGCCTGACGGAAAGACTTTGTACTTCTGTTCGAACGGTCACAACAGCATGGGCGGTTATGATATTTTCATGACACGTTTTGAAAACGGCGCATGGACCACACCAGTAAACATGGGTTACCCGATCAACACGATTGGCAACGAACGCATGTTCCTCCTGTCGAAAGATGGAACAACTGCATACGTTGATTCTGATCGCGAAGGCGGACTGGGCGAGCGCGACATCTGGATCATCGACATGAGCGGAATGCTGGCCAAGAAAAAAGAAGGCCCAACGATGTCTTTGATCACCGGAACAGTTTACAACGGTGATGGAAGAGCAATCTCCGCCGACATCAGTGTTTCTGAAAACGGTTCACCGGTAACTACCGGAAAATCGGAAGGTGGAAATTACCAGATGGAACTGGTGGGTGATAAAACATACGAGATCACCGTTTCTGCGGGTGGATACAAGACGGTGAAAGAAACGGTGAAGCTGGATGCGGATAAGGAAGGCGGAACGTTTGAGTTGGTGAAGCACTTCATCTTATACAAAGAGTAGCGGAACTTGTCAGCCTCGATACAGTTTTCTTTTGTCATTTCGAGTGGACGCTTTTCGCAGATGTATCGAGAAGGGACAAAAGAAAATCACCCGGTCTGACAAGATGTTTCAAAGAAAAATACGAGGCCGTCCGAAAGGGCGGTCTTTTTTGTTAATCATTCTGCCACGAAGTCACAAAGACACGAGGAATCATGAAGAAATTAAAGATTGATCACGATTAGTCCAGGTACCAATAAATAATTCTGAATGGATCGAGCCACACTTGAATGGCTATCAGAACACAACCTGTGCAGTACATGATAACAGGGATCCTGAGATTGTTTTCTCTCGCGAACTTTTTGAAAATAAGCAGTGCACAGAGATACGGGATGCAGGCATAAACCACAACCAAAAAACCATACCAGATCAACCGGTAATGTATGCCGAAGCCCCTGTATTTGGGGTCGTCCACTGAAGGGATGGGAAAGTGTCCAAGTTTTATCCAGCACCTTACGGTAAAAGAATACAGTAAGAACATCCAGAATAACGGCAAGTAAGAAAAAATGGTCAGTATGCGTTTCAGGTATTTCATGTTGATCGGTTATCGGCTGGCAGGAAACGTGTTTTAAATTGAAAAATTGTGTCGACAAAATGCCACTAAGGCGCGAAGACACTAAGACGCACGAAGAACGCCTGCTCGAATAAGCGGAACAGTTCTTCGAACCAACAATTCCGGATGGTCATTGATCAGTACTATTGATCATGCGATTGGGATTTTTCTTTCTTGCGGTGATTTTGATTGGGTGTAAAAGTGAACCGCCATTCAGGGCATCGCGAATTTTCAGGGAACGCTGTAATCTTGAAGCGTACTGCAGGCTCAAGCAAAAACAATTCCACCTGGTTGAGCAGCATATGGTCCAAACAAAAACCGGCGGATTCAGCACCATTCAATATCTCCGGAAAAATCAGACCTACTCGGTTGTCATTGACCAGGACACTTTTACAAATAACAACTGGCACAATTCATCATGGCGTGTGGGTTTCCACGACACGATACGTGAGCAGGTAATGCATCCGGTTCGCATCTGGCAGGAAAATGAAATCCTGCAAATCGTAGAACAACATCCTAATCTGAAGTCAGAGATACATTTTCTTCTGAATTACTCCCTGGCCGAAGATCAATTCATCACGTTGGCGGTTCTCAGAAACGTTCAACTTGATGACGACATTCAACGGGAGCGGATCATTGCTTTCGAAGAAAATTGGTATCACTGGTATTATATTTTTGATGATGAATTGTCCGGTTGGAAATTCCATGGCCGGTTGGAAATTCCCAATAAATCATGGTTGCCTCCGATAGATACGGTGCTTCCCGGATTTTTTGGATTAGAGTCCGGATGGGGCGGTACAGGATTATGTGCAGCTCATTCCGACTATTTCCAGTTGACTCAGGACAGTCTTGCTTTTTGCTTTTCGATCAGTACGGAATACGACCAGTTCATGTGGTGGACCGCCGGGCATGATTACAATGCAAGCATGCACTCCCGCGGGAAAGGCCGCG
>DATHKF010000218.1:0-7963 GCA_035489505.1 Bacteroidia bacterium
ATTGCTGTTGTTCATTGCCGGGGGCTTAAACCCCCGGCAATGAACAACCCCAGATCGCTCAACCGCTTTTTAACAACTCCTGTTAGCCAAATAAAAAACTAACTTTAGGGTACACATTCGCATCATTTTAATTTCATTTTCCATGCAACAAAGTAAGTTTTTGTTCCTCGTACTATTCGTACTGGCCTTGTGCTGCACACGCGTGAGCGCACAGCCATCCATGTACGTGCACGAGACGAACGCAACACAAACCGCGTACCCGCTGGACAGCATACGCAAGCTCACGTTTCCTGCGGGAGCGATGTTGGTACATCGCAACATTGGCGATACGATCTCGTACCCGTTTGTGAATATCCGTTACGTTGATTTCAACGGATTAACAACGGGCATTTCTTCTTCACCCAACTCCGGCACCGGTTCGCTCCAGGTGTATCCAAACCCGGCGAATGACGAGTTGTACATCACGTACACTTCGTTGCCCAACGAAAGTGTGACGATTGAAATTCTCGATCTGCAGGGCCGCGTGTTGTTGTCGCAACAATCAAACGGTGCACAGGACGGAATGAACCGCTCGGTGATCTCTGTTGCCAATCTCGCGCAGGGAACATACCTGTGCCGCATAACCGGTACGCAAAAAAACGAATGCATCAAATTTCTAAAACATTAATTCGCAAAGAATAAATTCCATGAAAGCAATCAGTTTTTTCGTTTTGACAATGCTCCTCGCTTGCACCGCTGTAAAGGCGCAGGACACGATGTACGTACACGAGGTGGGTGGTAACGTGGTGAAATTTCCACTGAGCCAGGTCGACAGCGTTACGTTTTACCAGGACACAACAACGATCCTGCACATCGGAGATAGTCACCAGGGTGGTATTATCGCGTACATCCTGCAACCGTGGGACATCGGTTACGATCCGCAGGTGCAGCACGGACTCATCGCGGCCCCGGTAAACATCAGCGTCACCAAGCGATGGATCACCACCACCAGTTATGTAACTACAAATGCGTTTCAGTCGGCGGTGGGCACCGGCCAGGAGAATACGGATACCATTCTTTCTGTTCAGGGCGCATTGAATCACGCGGCCAATGCCTGCAACACGTTTGTATACAATACTTATACGGACTGGTATCTTCCAAGTATTGATGAACTGCAGCAACTCTATGTTAACCGCGCACTGATCGGCGGCTTCGTGAATAATTATTACTGGAGTTCTACGGAGGCAGATAACGATGACGCCTACTGCATCGGGTTCAATACTGGTACAACAGCAACGCAGGATAAATATGTTGCGTATTATGTGAGACCTGTGCGGTCGTTCTGAGAGCGCCAGGCGCGTTCCGAAATTTTCGGTGCAAAATTCGAAACTCACATGGAAAGACGTGTGAGTTTTTTGTAGGGTAAATAAACGATTGACGTTAAACGATCCTGAGTAGAGACGGCGAAGTGCAGGCTACTTTCTTTTCAAAAAACTCCACGGCCTTCTTTTGAAATGCCAGACGGCAATGATCAAAATGTGATTGTCCTCCATGCAAAAATGAACGCCATATGGGAAACGCGAAATTATCGCGCAGCGATGTCCGGGAATGGTTTCCTTATAAAGATTTGGTTGTCGAAGAATGGAGGTGACGGCCGCTTCCAATGCAAGTAGAAATTCCTGATCTAACCCCGCTCTTTGGCGTTATACCATAGTGTAATTTCACGAATGTCTTCGCGTGCGCTTGTCGTAAAATCCAGGAAGTACATTACAGGTCTTTAAGAACGCTGGCTTTTACCTGTTCCCAGGTATGGACCGCAGCGGGATTTTTTTTGTACTCTGCCCATCGCTCGTGAAGCATTTCTACTTCTTCTTTGGATAAGGGATACTCTTTGTTCTCTGCGGCAATGCTGTCCCATATAGCTTCTACAGCGAGTATACGTTCGGCGATTGACAGCTTCAAAATGTCGGACAAGTCAACGCTCATTCTGTTTTGGATTTGTTACCCCAATTTAATGAATTCCATGTGCATTTCCCGTAACTTTGAATAATGCGCATCTCCTTCAGTTTTATTCTGATACTCATTCTCTTCTCCTCCTGCAAAAAAGAAGACCCGGGCAACCCCGGCCCGAACGAAATCTGGCTGGAGTACCAACTCTTTCGTCCTTCACAACTGGAAGTTCCAATCGGAACAACAGTGAATTTCATCAACAAAGGAAATCCCAATCACACGGTGCAGGGAAGTTTGTTCAACAGCGGAACGCTGCAAACGGATGATGTGTATTCCTACACGTTCAACCAGGCCGGTACGTTTTATTTTACGTGCGGGATTCACGGAACGATTACTTCGGAGCAGGTGGCGATCCGGGTGCAGTGATCAAAAATCAGTCAACCGAAAAATCATAACAAGCAAAGCAATCCCGTCCTTGAAGATGGGATTGCTTCGCTTCGCTCGCAATGACGTCCTTTGAAGATGGGATTGCTTTGCTTCGCTCGCAATGACGTCCTCGGAAGATGGGGATTACTCCGCTTCGCTCGCAATAACGTTAACGCGACAAAACGACTCGTGAGTACATCACGTTTTCATTCACCGTGGTTCGTACGATGTACAATCCGTTTCCGTAGGAACGATCCATCGCCACATCGGTTTGAAACGAAGACGCGGTGATCCCATCATACGTTCGGGTGTAGACGAGCTTGCCTGTTGCATCAAGCACATCGACGGTAATGATCTTTTCTGTTTCATTCATTCCGTAGAGTGAAACAGCAAACACATCGTTCGCCGGATTTGGAAAAACGCTGAGCGATGCTGAGCGCGTCATGAATGGTGTTGATGCCGTATCTGAATTCGCGTTCAAACGACAGCCGGTGTTGATCGTGCAGTACACCGGAGACGACCATTGGTGATTTCCACTCAGCGTGGTGCGCACCTGGTAATCACCCGTGGTAGTTACCGTGTAGTTGATATTCGTTGCGCCCGGAATAACCTGGAACACGCCGAACTGATCGCGTTTCTGCCATTGATAAGTGTAGCTGTTGCATCCGTTTGCGCAGAGAATTACAGTGCCGGGAGAGCACACCGTTGTTGGTCCCGCAGGCGTAGCGGTTGCTACGTGCGACGATGTGGCATTCACTGTCGTAGGCGCTGACCAGGCCATGCAACCGTCGGAACGTGTGATCCTCACCTGGTAACTTCCGGACGTTGTGGCTTCGTATTCATCCTGCGTGGCGCCGGAAATATTCGATCCGTCTTTCACCCATTGGTATGAATAGCCAACTCCATCGGAAGCATACAACCAGCAACTTCTTCCCTGGCCCGAGCAGAATGTTGTGGAAGTAGATACACCAATGGAAGCGAAATCAGGAATGTCAACATACGTAGTTGCAACGGCGCTCGTGCACGAACCTACAACCGCAACAACGGAATATGTTCCCGCCATGGTAACTAATGCTCCTGTACGCTGTGGATTCTGTGACGTGGATGACCATCCGCCTGGCCCGGTCCAGTAATAACTCGCGCCGGACACAGGTGTGGCGTACAACATGATCGTACTGCTCTGGCATACGGGACTATTATCACTTGCCACAGGAGCAGATGAAGATCCGCCGATGGTTACACTAACCGGTGATGACCATGCGTTGCACGAGCCGTTTGTAATTTTCAACTGGTAGCTGCCTGTCACCGTTGCCGTGTACGTTGATCCGGTTGCGCCGGAAATGTTTGATCCATCTTTCTTCCATTGGTACGTGTATCCTCCGGGATTTGACGTGCCAGTGAGCAACACACTCGTGCATGCAGAAACATTTCCGCTTGGGGAAATATACGAGAACTGCGGCACCGTAACTGTTGTTGTACTTGGCGCACTGGTACATCCACCTGCTGTAATGGTGAGCGTGTATGTTCCGGACATAGATGTTCCCGCAACACGTGTGGGATCTT
Organism: Bacteroidia bacterium; assembly: GCA_035489505.1. GTDB lineage: Bacteria > Bacteroidota > Bacteroidia > Palsa-965 > Palsa-965. The sequence continues at coordinate 3,919 of DATHKF010000218.1, forward strand.
CGCTTGAAGAAGTCCATCCATCAGGTCCTACCCAACTGTAAGTAGCACCGGCAACTGTGTTTGCAGAAAGTTGAATGGTTGCACTCTGGCAAACTGTTCCATTGGACGAAGCAGTTGCGGTTGGAGGTGAACACGGAGAATACGTAGTACACGATGGAGCCGATTTATTCGAAGCATTGGTTACGGTGTATGTGCATTCCTTGAGCATCTGACCTGCGAGATCGAACACGAATACTTTCGTGGTCTGATCTCCGATGGAGATAGTGTGCTGGCTGTTGATGCCAGCGTCAATTTTCACACTTCCGGTTGTGTTGTTCAGGTCGAGTGTGAAACTGTTGTAGTCTGCAGAACCGTCCATGTTCATGATCATTACAGAGACCTGCGAAGCGTTTTTGCTGCCGAATACTTTCACGTTCGTCAAGGTTGTTGTGCCGGCACAATAATTTCCGTTGAAATTTCCTGCGACCAACTGGTAATGATAATACGTTGGCTTTTTGCCGTTCGGGTGATCTGTCCACGATCCCGGATGGATGTACCCTAAACTCGTGCCGTAATTGTAGGCATCGCCTGAACAGCTCGTACCGCATCCTTCCGCAGTACTCCAGAATGTGATGATCTCTACTTTTTGTTCCATGCAAATCTGCATCATCTCTACCCAAAATTGCCCGGCGATAAATGTATTCGTGCTTTGCAAACCTGTGGCAGCCATTTCACCTGCATTGATGTTATTTACGTAACAGATATTCGCTTCGGTAATGGCAATCTTGAGCGGACTTCCGCTTCTTCCGGCATTGACTGTATTTAATTTTCCGTTCAGGTCAATGAGATTGTCTTTAAACCCGCCGCTGCTTCTGAGTTTGTCAATGATGTTCTGACGGGTAGGGTTCGTCGAATTCATATTGAGAAGCGGGTATTGATGGAATGAAATGATGTCCACGTAATAATATCCTGTGGAGGGATCACTGCCCGCAATATTATCTGTACCACCGAGCCACTTCGCGTAATTTGATGCGTTGTACCACGCACATTCAGGCCCGATAATTTTTATGCCGGGCGATTGCTGCTTCATCGCAATGGAAAAGCTTTTGATGTAAGCAGCTATGTTTGCCGCAGTGTACGCCGGACTATACAGGTCGGGTTCATTCCCGATGATCCAATACACTACGTTCATGTTGTACGTATTGTTGATCGTGTTCACCACAGCTGCTGCATCAGTCGCGGTAAAACCAGATTTGTTCGAAGGCACTGTGATAATGGGTTCCATTCCATTGGCCCTGCAACTATCGATGAGTTTGAGATACTGTGCTGTAGTGGTAAATCCACTCGTGGGACGATCAACGAAGTTGCCTCCCCAGCGAATCACTTTTGCGTGAGACAGTCCAACATCGTCGACGTGATTGTAGAAGGACCCGCCCCAGTTCTGGCTTCCGATGGCATCGGGCAGGTGAGCGTTTTGCCCATACAGGATGGGTGAAATAGCAATGGGTTGTGCATTTGCTTCCCGCGGAAAATCCATCGCGTACACAACGAGCAACGAAAAAAATAATCTTTTTAACATGGGTTTTGTTTTAAAGTGTTACTGATAAAGAATTAACTGGTATGATGAGCCACTGATGCGTGGCCGCTGAATGCATGAAGTCTTCCCACTAATTGTCTTTCTCTGCGGATGCCCCGCGTTGCTGGCGATTTTTTTGTGCAGTCGCCGGAACAGAAGGGACAACTTTTATTCCTCCGCTGAAAAAGTTGGATTTATTCGTCGAACTGCATAAAAATTACTGCCGTATGCGACATCACACCGGGCGTTTTTTCTTCACTTAAAAAAAATCGTTAAGGATATGGCGCCTGTTTTCCCCAGTAAAGTGTGATGTGGTCTTTATTTTCCGCAAAGAAAAAAGGAATGCACGTTTTGCGTTCATTCGAACGGGACCTGGTGACGTTCTGCAAAATCGTAAATTCGCACATCTCAATGCTACATCTTAAATCGTCCATTCTTCCATGTGTTACACAGTTGCTTCCAATAAGAAAAAAGCCATTCTCGAGCCGCGGTTCCAGGCGGAGTTCGAAGGAGAAGAGGCGATTGAATATTCCGTTTCCGGATTTACGCATCCCAAACTTCCTGTGATCTCCTCCGACGCGCCGGGCAAAATCGCGCTGGTGCAATGGGGATTAATTCCCGCATGGGCCAGTTCGAAAGAGAAGGCCTACATGCTCAACAAGCAAACGCTGAATGCAAAAGGCGAAACCATTTTTGAAAAACCATCGTTCCGGAAATCAGCATCGAAAAGAAAATGCTGCGTGCTGGTCAATGGCTTTTTCGAATGGCAGACCAACGGGAAAGAAAAAACGCCGTATTTCATTTACATGAAAAATCAGGAAGCGTTTGCGATGGGCGGACTGTGGGATGAATGGATCGATACCGACAACGGAGAGTTGCTGCGTACGTTTTCGATCATCACCACAGAAGCAAATCCGCTGATGGCGAAGATCCACAACACGAAACAGCGCATGCCGTTTATTTTGAAACCGGGCCAGGAAAAAGAATGGCTGAATGTAACCGGTGAAGCCGACACGATGAAGTGGATCAAACCTTTGGATGAAGAATTGCTGGCGGCGCATCCTGTTTCCAAACTTGTGAATGGAAAATCGGGAAGTGCGAATGTACCTGAAGTGCAGGAACCGGTGGAGCAGAGGCAGATTCCGGTGCAGGGTTCATTGTTTTGAAATGCCGGAAATGAAAGAGGAGTGACTGGTCTCCCAATCACTCCTCTTCTCATTCAAATCAACTGCTAACCGATGATTTGAATTATACTATTTGTCAACGACAAGCTGTTTTGTGATTCTTTCTTCGCCTGCGATAATGGTAACCATGTACATGCCGGTTTGGAGCGATTCAATGTTCAGGTCAACAAGTGCACTGCCCATGGACAACGCTGCCTGCTGCGATAACACAAGTCTTCCGCTCATGTCGTAGATTTCCACAACGGCTGTTGACGTATTGTAACCATCGAGTTGCAAGTGTAGCGTGTTATCACCAACCGGATTCGGGTACATGAGCATGGTTGATTCTGAATCAACCTCGCCAGCAGTGGTTGGATTGTCGAAATCCATTCTTGCAGACTGGCCATACGATGCGGAAGTGGTGACCGTGCACATATCTGCGAAAGTTCCCCACTCACCACCGGCATACGCGCGGACTTCAACCGTGTACGTTGTACTGGCCGTCAAACCGGGAGCATACTGCATGTAGAAGTCGGTTGTGGCAGCGTTCCTGTTTCGCACGATCGCTGGTCCGGATGGTGGGGTCAAACGATACTGGTAATTGGTTGCACCAGCCACTGCATTGCAATAGATGCGGTCTGTTGGCATGAGGTCAATAGTTCCGCATGAGGCGACAGTCAGCCCGGTAGAAGGAAATGCTTGCAGTGTAACCTGGCACATCGGGCCGAATGAACCCCACACGCCGTTTATTTTTGCCCGCACTGTTACATCATACGTCTGACCATAACGAAGACCGGTCACCCATCTCAGGCAGAGATCGGTATAGTTACTTCCGCGAACACGTGTACCGGTGTAACCCAGTAATGTGTTTACAAAACGGTATTCGTAGTCCTGTGCCCCGGGAACGGATGCGGTGTAAATGTAATTGTTCAGGTTAAGTCCGGAGACACCGCAGCTGGATCCTGCCAGTTGAGGAACAGGGGCGATAGCAGCCAGTCCAATGGTGCAGATGTTTGCAAAAACTCCCCAGGTATTCGCAACTTTTGCACGCACACGTACATCATACGTTTGCCCGTAGTTCAATTGCGGTATCCACGAAAGATTAAAATCGGTAAACCAGTTTGTTCTCCGGTATAGAATCGGTGCAGAGAGATCTCCTCCCGAGAATTCATATTCAAAATCCTGTACACCGGGAGTGGTTTCACAGTAGATGTAACTGTTTTTCATCAGGCCCGTTGCCCCACAGGAATTTGCTGCAAGTCCGATCGGAATTACACATGCGCCATTGCTCACTACGAGGTTGATGGATGCGTTGTTTGAAATGTTG
>DATHKF010000219.1:0-3646 GCA_035489505.1 Bacteroidia bacterium
CCAGCGCGAAATCAGCGGAAATATGCCCGGGCTGACCAACCGGTTGGGACAGTACAAATTCAGACAGAGCAGCCTCAGTTTTTATACACCGCTGTACACACGTACCCGTTTCGCGGGAGCCGACAGCACCAACGTGAACACGTTTCACCTGCTTTTTACGCTCAATGCACTGAGTGATCAGCCGCAATTTACCGGGCTCGAGAAGCAACACCGCCTGTACAAAGTAGGCATTGGCCTGAGAGCGATCTGGACATTCAATTCGCAGTTTATCATGTTCGCGGATGTAAGTCCGTTCGCGACCGGTGATAAATACGATGAACAGTCTACCAAGCGGCTTCGTCTCGGTGCTACGGTTGTTTTCAATTACATGATCAGCCCAAAATTCAGTTTCCGCGTTGGTGTTACCAAGAATTTCCTGTTGGGCAATAAGTTCATCATGCCGATGTTTGGAATCCGCATTGGTAAACTGGATGGAAAATGTTATTTCCAATTGCAGTTTCCGCGACATACTTCGCTTACGATTCAGCCAACACCGAAATTCTCGATCAACATTTACAGCCGCTCGTACGGCGGGTTGTATAACATCAGCAACGGCGACAGTTTGTACGCGGGTATGGACAGCGTCATCCAGTTCGGTCATTTCGGTGTTGCCAATGGCGTGCGTTTTGATTTCCGTCCCGGCCCGAATTTTAATTTCTTCATCACCGGCGGCCTTGCAATGCGCAATCACATCTGGTTGTATTCCTACGATTACAATCGGGCAAACAATCTGAACCCGCTTGCGCCATTCTACAAAGGCCGTCCCGACGGAACTTTATTCCTGCAGGCCGGACTTACATTCCGTTTCGGAAAGGCCAAACGCTCGGCAGGAAATTACCTGATGTACGATGTTTTCGACCTGAACAACACGATGGATCCGGGTGATAACAACAACAATCCGGGCAACGGAGATATCACACCGGAAATGCAGCGCAAGCGCGACATGGAGAAGGTGCAGTACAAAGACGTCGAGGATTTGGTAGACGAGACTGATCTTTATTAGAACGTAGTGGTCAGTGGTCAGTACGCAGTGCGCAGTAACGGAATCGTCACACTGCGTACTGACTACTGCGCACTGTCCTTTTCCGGGTGAAAAATCAGTTACTTTCACTTCATGAAGCAACTGAAATACGTTTTCGTCTTAATGATACTCCTTGCTGGAGTTGAAACCTGCTTCATTTCTACTACTGCCCGTGCCGAGGCAGAATTAGTCGCTAAAGATTCCATTCCCTTTCTTGATTTTGCCTTGCAGTCGGGTTATACCCTGAATGAAGGACCAGATGGCTCCGTGTTGCTGGTCGCGGATGGAGATGCGAAAAATCCAGGACAGATCGTTCGCTATGATCCCGTCAACGGTACATTCAACACACTCATTTCATTCACAGGCAATGCCGGAGAAAGACCCGGGCGCGAGTTGGTTTCACTTTCGGATAAACAGCTGGTTTATGGAGTTACATCCACGGGTGGTGCTTCGGGTATGGGCATTATTTATTCGCTGAATGTGAGCACCGGCAAGCAGACTATCCTGTTCGATTTTTCCAATCACCACACTGCGCGTAATCCGGCTTACGGCCTCAGAAAAGTTGATGATCACACTTTAATTGGTGTTGTGGAAGTAAACGAATTGCACCAGCTTTTCACTTTTGATATTAACAGTGGCATACCCATGATCCATTACATAAGCCGTGAAAACATCACGGGTATTGATGGCTTACCGGTTATGCTCAGCACCAACACATGTGCTTTTATTAAATACCAGGGCGCGCAACCGGCGTGGGCGCAATCTGTAACCCTTGCGGAGTATAATCTGCAAACCGACAAAGTAACCAACACCACAAAGATCCCATTTCACATGGGAGTTGCCTCCGGTCTCCTTTTCGGAAAGGACAGTTGCCTGTATCTCGCGAATCATTTCTCTGATCAGTACCAGGAAAATTATGAAGAGAACGATTTCCTGTTTGTGAAATATGATCCGCGCACCAGGATCGTTACGCACCACGCCACTTCTCCGAAAGACCTGACTGTTTTCGGACCACCCACCGCCACAGACAGGCAAGGCAACCTCATCGGTGCTTTTTTATACGGAGGACCGGATAACGCCGGCTATGTATTTCGCTACGACACGCAATCAGATAAAATAATTACTGTCAAAATGTGGGCCGCGGGTTCTCCCGGTGTAATGACCAGCAGTTCCGCTCTCCTGGATCACAGCAATGGCCTATACTATGGCTTCTCATCATCAGGTGGTAAAAACGGACACGGATGTTTCTTTTCGCTGGATTCGTTTAACCAGACGGCTCACGAACTGGCCCAATTCAGAGAACGAGAATAAAACAGTATGCAGTACCATGCTTACCGTCCAATGCGTTCTGTCTTTTTCAAACAAAATCTGTTACTTTAGAACCGCTTCAGCTTTATGAGAGTATGAAAAAGCTAACTGGTTTATTGATCGCGTTCATCGTAACGTTTACGTTGTTGTTGAATTTCGCCGGACTCCACCCGAATCAAAGCCTGGCCGCAATGCCCTATACCACCAACACCGACACGCTGTACCGTTTCGAATTTTCAAAACAAACCGGTTACGAGCTTACGGAATGTGCCGATGGCACGATGTTGCTGGTAGCACAAGGTGACGAAAAAGCAAAGGCACAGGTGCTCCGTTTTAATCCGGCCAACAAACATTTCACCAAATTGTTTTCGTTTACCGGTTCAAACGGAAGCAATCCGGGCATGAAGCTGGCCACCCTCACTAACCCGGAAATATTTTTCGGAACAACACGCAACGGCGGTAAAGCCAATAAAGGAGTTATTTATTCCGTCGATATTACCACAGGGAAACAAGAGATCGTTTACAGCTTCCCTCTTGTATCCGGTGTACAAAACCCGGTTATTGGGTTACAGCGTGTGGATGACCACACGCTGCTTGGAGTTGGACAGGTGAAAAACAATTTTCAGCTGTTTACGTTTGATGCGAACACTAAAAAAGTAAACGTGCATTCCATTTCTGATGATAAGTGTACGTATAGCGTCAAATCACTCCCTATCATGATCAGGCCAGGGGATTACGTGGTTTTATGTGAGATCAAATCACAAGCTAAGCGGCATTCGACGGATTTAGCATTCGTAGAATATAACCTCCTCTCCAACCAGGTGATAAGCGTTACACGCGAGACTTTCGGGTTACGTCCTGCGAGTGACCTTGTTCCAGGCAAAGACGGTTGTATCTACGTCAGCAATTACTTCAGTTTGATGGCAGATGATCCCAAAGCCGATTTTCTATTTGTGAAATATGATCCCGTTGCACACAACATTTCAACCAGGCAACCGCTACTCAATGAGTTCACCGTTTGGGGGCCACCGCTGGCAGCTGATCGTCAGGGAAACCTGATCGGAGCCTTCCTGTACGGAGGAGAAGCGAATGGTGGATATATTATTCGCTATGATCCGGTGAAGGATGAAATGAAAACTGTGCATGAATGGGCAAGTGGCTCACCAGGACCAATGACCTCCGATGCACCTCTTCTTCATCATTCGAATGGCAATTATTACGGATTCTCATTTGCAGGCGGATCAGATTTCGAAGGGAGATTTTTTTCATTGAATCCGG
>DATHKF010000220.1:0-4162 GCA_035489505.1 Bacteroidia bacterium
CGCAGGTACAGCAGAATGTTACTTTGTCCGTCTGCACTTCGTTGCGGCACGGCAAGCACAAGCAAACACAGCAGATAAATGTATACCCAGGCCTGCAGCCGGTTCTGATCTTCGAGAAGAAGTATAAGCAGGATTGAAAGAGTAGCGAGACTGATCCATTTGGGCCACTTGAAAAAACCAATGCAAAGTCCGGCGATGAGTGCGAAGGCAAGCACATAATCAAACGGGTAACCGATCAGCGGTGTATTACCAAATACAGGGAGCAAGGGAAAGACCCGGTCGGTGGTCCACAGATTGAAAGACAGAAAAATTCCGCAAAGGAAGAACAGTATAATAATTTTCCGCGCCAGGGAAATTCTTGTTTCGTTGGAAAGTGTTTTCATTCTCACTTGTTGCACGGACTAACTGCCAGTTATTCGCGATCAAAACGCGTAGCCCAGCGAAACTCCGCCCAGCGGATAGAAATAGGATTTATGTTCGGGATAGTATTCGATCGTCGGGGTAAAGCCCGCCCGGAGAATGAATCGTCCATCTGGTTTCTGGTATCGATATCCCAATCGGGCAATCAGCAAAGTCTGCGTTCTTCTGCGCGGTGTTTCTCCCAGTATACTGAGCCCGGGTTCATTAATGATCAGGCATCCGGCCCCGAGTTCAATATGATGTTTGTTGAATGAAAAAATTTCATTCAGTGAAACCGGAATCCAGAGTTCACGGATACCTGTAGGCGGAGGGTAGTAGGCGATTCCTGCCTGGACGGAGGTTTTGAATCGTCGCCCGTTTATAAATACGCGTTCGTAATTGAGTGAATAGAACAAGCCATGACCACCAAGTTCCAGCTGTACACTGTTGCGCGTCCGGAAACGCAGGGAATCACGCAAAGTGTCCTGTGCGTGAATTGCCGTTGTTACTGCAATGAAAGCTGCCAGCAGAAGAATATTTTTCATGGGTTGAAGTTAATTACAAAGTTGAGACTTATTCTTCAATGGATCATTCAATCTGCGCGAGCCATTCTTTAATGATTTTCTTCAGGATTTTTTCATTCGTTTTCACATGCGCCAGGTCGGGAATGGCGGCGATCCGTCTTCCGTCCTTGTACGGCTCACCGAGAAAACCGGAATTGTCTTTGATCTTTGCGCCGGTAGGAAATACCACCAGGATAGCGCCGCGGTGCAAATTGATCACAGCCAGATCTCGTTTATATTCTTTCGGGTCGAATGGTTTCATTTCACCCGAATAAAAAAATGCCGGTGAATTCCATTTGATGTGTTCGCCGATCTGTTTGTCGGTGGAAAGAACAATTTTCCGGATGGCCTCAATGATTTTTCCGGCAGCCGGATCAAGTTTTTTGATGTGAGCCGTTACACCGGTGGGGTCAGATACAAGAGGTTTTTCTTTGGCCATGTTTTCAGAAATAAATGCCGGTGACCAACGCTGCAGCACATAGCAGCGTGAGCATGATCATCAGCGGTGTTACAAATTTAAACCATGTTTTTAAACTCACGTTGGTCAGGGCGAGTGATGGAAGAATAAGACCCGTAGGTGAAACAAACGACATCAGTCCCATGCCGTACATGTACGCATTGACCACTTCACGGCCGGGAATGTTTACGATGATGATCAGTGCACCGATAATGGGCATGGTGAGTACTGCCATTCCCGAACTGGAACTGATGAAAAATGAAAACAGCGCATAGAAAACCATCAGCAAGAGAATGAAAACGGCCGGAGGCATTCCGTCAACGAGATTGGCGGTGTAAAACAAGATTGAATCGCTGACGTGTCCTTCGTTGAGCACCACGGTTACTCCGCGTGCAATGCCTACGATAAAGGCCACCGACAATAAACTCTCTGCGCCTTTGATAAACTCCCGGGTGAATATTTTTTCATTCATGCGCATGATAATCGCGACAAGAATGGATGATCCCAGGAACAGCGCCGACATTTCCAGCGTCCACCAGTCGAGGAATACAACTCCGCCAATCATGGCGATGAACGTTCCGAGGTAAATGAAGATCAGTAATTTTTCACGGAACGTGAGTTGCGGAGGAATTCCGTCGTTTTTAATTTCCGCATCGAAAGGAGGTTTGATATCGCCGTCGATCTGTTTCACCAGCGAAGCCGAAGGGTCTTTTTTAATTTTCGCGGCATAACGCAGGATGTACCAGATCAGAACCGCATTGGCAATTACAAACATGATAAGACGTTCAACGAGACCGTCCATCCAGTTGATACCTGCGGCGTTGGACGCAATGATGACCGAAAACGGATTGGAGAATCCGGGAATTCCGCCGAGCATGGTTCCGCCGAAAATAACGGCGAGCGGAACAAGAAGATCGTAACCGGCTGCAAGAAACAACGGAACCAGCAACGGGTAAAACACCAGCGCTTCTTCCGCCATTCCGTACGAAGCCGCGAAGAAGGAAAACATCACCGTAAGAATAACGATGAGCCACGATTCCCTTCCCTTCATGGTGTGCGAAAGCCGCGTAATTCCTTTGACCATCGCGCCGGTTTCATTGAACACGTACATGAATCCGCCAATGATAAGAATGAACAGGATGATGTCGATGCTGTCGACGATACCTTTCACAGGTGCCTGGAGCGTTTCAATAAATCCCTGCGGATTACTTTCCTGTTCTTTGAATGTTCCGGGAACTGAAACAGGTTTGCGGATGTCGCCGTTAGCAAATTTCTCAATGGGAATGCGTATGCCGAGACTGTCGAGTGTTTTTTGTGTTCCTGCGAGAGCAGACTCTCCGGTCGGAGTCGTAAGCACAAAACTTTTTCCTCCATCATCGTAGGCCAGCTTGCTGTATTGTCCCGCGGGTAGCAGCCAGGTGCATACAGATGCCAGGATGATCACGAGCATCAGGATGGTAATGGGAGTGGGGAAGGAGCGTTTTTTCATAATGTGATGATGTGCTAATTTGCTAATGGATTTCGTTCTTGTCAAACCTCGGCGTCACTCTGGACAAGCTCGCCGAGGGATGATGGCACATCAGCACATTAATTAATTTCCTTCAAAAGTTTCCAGTGGTAATCATCGTCTCCCTGCTCTTCATCCTGGAACCCTACGTACACAGCAAGTCCGTTTTCAGTTGGAACGAGGTAGAAATAATCGCCGGCACCCGCGTACCACGCACCGCAGACCGCAAGGGCATTATCCGGAACTTCCATTTGTTTATATTCTGCTTTCGGATAGAAATCCGCAGTTCCGCTAACGGTATCTACCGGAATAATTTTGTCGCCGAACTCCACAGAGATGATTGACCGTGGAAATTCAGAATCCTCCACGGGATGTATTTCTTCAAAGGTGAAGTTCGCGGTCATACGGGCAGTGTTCATGCGCGATGCATCATCATCGGTTGCGCCGTGAACAGATTTATTTGCAGAGGTATCGTTGTCACCAGAAACCGACTGGTCGTTTGAACAACCCAGCAGCAACAATGCGGCTGAGCAAAGTGATAAAATTTTCGAACGATTCATGAGAATGGATTGATGAAGCAATTTACAGCTTTTTAATGTGCAGATGAACCGATGTGTAAATGTGCAGATGGTGCTTCTCGCTTGTACCTCGCCGAGCTTGGCGTGTTTTTCCTTGTCACCTCGGCTCCGCTCGGTTTGACAAGTGGACACTATCCCGATTCGTGTTACGAGACGTGGAGATTCGTTGTATATAGAAGACTCTTGTGTTGAAACTACTTGTCAGACCGAGCCCCTCGGCGTCGCTCTGGACAAGCTCGCCGAGGTCCGACAAGGGATGGCGATGGCATCAGCATATCAGCACATCAATAATCAGCACATCATCAGTACATCAAACTCCCGGTGGCGGATCTTCCGGCTTTTTTTTCCGTTTTGGAATTTTAAAATGGATGTCATCTAAAATCACCATTATCCTCAGCGTGACATCGTGACGGCCCGCGCCGTAAGCCGATTCGGATATAAACGGAATGGCGTACGAATATGCGAGACGGAAGTTGAGAAATTGCCAGCTTTTTCCGATTTCATATTCCGGTTTGACATTCATGCCCCAGGTTTTGCCGTACCGGAAACATTCCGGCATGATGGCCAGGTGCCCGAGCGATGTTCCGCGTCGCCGGTGGTTTATCACGCGGGAATAACGTATTCCTGCTGAGAAATTTCCGTTGTTGAGGTAGTCGAA
>DATHKF010000221.1:0-8026 GCA_035489505.1 Bacteroidia bacterium
CCTGGTCTTCGAGACCGAGCATCGCTAATTTTTCAAGTGCGCGTTTGCGGATGGTTTCATCGTCGTACTTCGCGAGCTTCAGCGCGGGCAACATCACATTATCGATCACGGTGAATTCCGGAAGCAAATAATGAAACTGGAACACGAACCCGATTTTTTCATTGCGTATTTCAGCAAGCTCGTTTTTCGATTTCGTTGAAAGGTCTTCGCCGCTGAGATAAATGTGTCCGTCGTAATCCGTATCGAGCGTGGAGAGCACGTACAGCAGTGTCGACTTTCCGCTTCCGGATGAACCAATAATAGAAACAAACTCGCCTTTATTTACAGCGATATTTATTTTCTTCAGCGCCTGGAAATCCACAGGATCGCGGAAGAATTTATCCAGCCCTTTTGTTTCTAATATGGGACCGCTGTAGTTCATGCGAGTTTCCGCTCAAGCGATTTGCAAAATGAAAGAAATTCGATCTCGTGTTTTCTTCGTGCATTGATGTTCATCAGCGAAACCATCCAGCCCTGGTCGGCGAGGTTGAACACGTTTAACTCCACGCGCGTTTGTTCGCCTTCGGCTGTCAACGTGTATTCACCGCGGTACCACCACTCGCCCTGCACGGCAAGCATCATTTTTTCTTTATCGACACTGATGAACTCGCGGTGATCGTCTTCAAACGTTACTACGTAATGCACTTTGTCGAATGCAATTTTTACTTTGCCTTTTCCGGCAACAACAAAAGGTGCAGACAGTTCGTCAAATTCTCCTTCACGGATATCCGAGAGCATCCCGAAAATTTCTTCCGCGGGAATGTTAACAGTTGTGGAAAATGTCCAGAGCGATTTCATTATTTACTTCGTATAATATCAATAGCATCGACCTTCGATGCTTTGCGTGCAGGAATATATCCGGCCAGCGCAGTGACGATGAGCCCAAAAATGTAAGCGAAAACAAAAAACATGGGAGAGGAATTGAACTGCAGGTATTCCATGGCTACAAATCCGCGCACGTCCATTTTTATACTGCCCACAATTTTCTGCAGTGCGAATCCAAGCGCAAGTCCGAGTATACCGCCAAGAATTCCGATGATCAAAGACTCGGTAAGAAATATCGTGCGGATGTCGCGGTCCTTGAAACCGGTTGCTTTCAGGATGGCAATGTCCGGAAGCTTTTCGTAAATGATCATCATGAGGATGTTGAAAATACCAAAACCGGAAACGATGAGAATGGAAGAGACGATCAGGTAAGTAACCATGTTCTGGATCTTGAAAATGCCGAAGACATTGGCATTCGCTGTTTCCCAATCCTGCGCGGTGTACCCGTATTTTTCCTGGAAGTACGCCGCAAGCTGCGCTGCCTTCTTGATGTTTTTGAGCTTGATGTTGAGATCGGTGATGTAACTTCCATCAACATTCAGCAATTTCTGCGCGTTGCGGATGTTGATGTATGCGCGCGAATTATCCAGCTCAACAATTCCTGAACGGTGTATGCCAATGATCTTCAGATCGAGCGTAACGCCTTTCGGGGAAACGGCTGTCATGTTGTCGCCAACTTTTGCACCGAGTTTCATCGCCAGACCTTCACCGAGAATAATTCCGTTGGGTGTTGTTTCCAGTTTGCGGAGATCTCCTTCGATCATGTATTTCTCCACAGAGAAAATGGCATTCTCTTTTTCGATTTCCACACCGGAAACGCGACCGGAAACCTGCGCAAGTCCCAGGCGAAAAATAGCCTGCGCACCAATGAACGGGGAAACACCCTCCACTTCGGGATGCTTCTCGATCTGCTCCATGATCTGCCGCCCGTTTTTAATTTTCGGATCTTCATCTTCCGGTTTCTGGTTGCTCACCACATTCCAGGTTTCACCGTCATTGCGGAAACGCTCGAGCAAAGTCGGGCGTTCTTTCTGCACATCGTTATAGATGCGGATGTTGGCGGAAGTATTTACGGTTTGATCAATGAACGTTTTTTGAAACCCGGACATCAGTCCTGCCTGAAAAATGAAAATCGCAATTCCGAAAGTCACGCCGAGCATGGCCACGATCGTCTGACGCTTCTTGGAGAGGAGATGCGTGATGGCAATGCGGAAGGACGGACTTTTAAAAAAACTCATTTTTTGATCGATACTTTTTTAACCACATAGGCACATAGTTCGCATAAGCGCTTCGCTTGGGCACATAGCCCCTCGAACAAATTCTATGTGAAACCTATCTGCCTATGTGGTTAGCATTTATTTCTCCAGTTCATCTGTTTCACTCAACCCCGAAAGCACTTCCATAAACTCCAGGTCGCTTGCGCCAATGGTGATTTTCACCGGCTCATCTTTGCCTTTCACTTTAACGGTGTTCCCCGGCTTTACGTATTCACGCGGGATCACCAGTACATTTTTCTTTTCTGCAACAATGATGTTGGATTCAATGGACATCCCCGAATACACATTCATTCCATCGCGGAGCGCAACCGTAGCCATGATCTTTGCGGTTTTATTTCCCGGACTGATGCGCGGATAAATTTCCTGTACTACCCCGGTGAGTGGAACATCTTTATACGCATCAATTTCATAAATGATCTGCTGACCGGTTTTCACCAGTGAAATATCCGTTTCATCGATGCTCAGCTCCACTTCGAATTCGGTGGCAGAACCAATTTCAATCAGCACCATCTGCGAATTCACGAGATCACCCATTTGCGGAACAATGTCGTATACTTTTCCGTTCACTGCAGCGACGATCGTATAATCACCCTGGTTGGTCGTTTGTGCATCGAGTTGCAGCTTTGCATTTTCAGATTCGGTACGCAAACGATCGCGGGTGGAAACGTAATTCAACTGAACGCGGTGAAACGCGGCGCGCGAATTTTCAAACTGCGTTTTCGCCTGGTCAACCTGTATCTGCGATGCACTTTGCTGTGAAAGCAGGTTCGTATACCGTTTGTAGTTGGTTGAATCGAGAATGTATTTCGATTCTGCGGCACTCATTTCCTGTTTCAGTGCATTGAGCACAGGCCCGTTTTCAGATGCATTTCGTGAAGCAAGCTGGAATTGATTTTTCGCCGTCTCTACGTTGATGTTGCTGATTTCACTTTTGATGCGTAGCAAAGGCTGGCCGGTCTTCACCGAATCGCCCACGTGAACCAGAATTTCCTGGACATAACCGGGAAGCCGCGCAGAAACTTTGTAATGGTCTTTCGGAAAAATTTTCCCCGATGCGTAAACCGCCTGCGTCAGGTCTTTTTTTATCGGGCGGACGATTTCATTCTTTCCTCCACAGGATGCCAGGACGATCGGAATGACTAAAGCGGCAAATATTTTCATGGTGGTATAATAAAAAGGGCGGGAAATTTATTTTCCCGCCCTTCGTTTATTTAATCTGTGTTGTGCTTGCTTCGATACTGACATCCGATGGATCAGAAAGACCATTGTCATGATGCTGGTCACTCGTTTTTCCTCCGAACAATTTTCTCATGCGTTTGCCCAGGTTGTGGGAAATCATGTACATCACCGGGAGAACAATCAACGTAAGGACTGTTGCAAAGCTCAAACCGTAGATCATCGTCCATGAAAGCGGGCCCCAGAATGCAACACTGTCTCCACCGAAGAACAGGTGTGGATTTCCTTCTGCAAACAACGTATAGAAGTCGATGTTCAATCCAACGGCAAGCGGAATCAATCCAAGGATTGTAGCCGTTGCAGTAAGCAACACCGGTGTCATACGTGTTTTACCGGCTTCGATCACCGCTTCGCGCACTTCCATTCCGCGTTCACGCAGGATCTCGATGAACTCCACGATCAGGATTCCGTTTCGGACGACAATTCCCGCAAGGGCTACAATTCCCACACCGGTCATGATGATGGAAATATTTCCGCCGAAAATTGCAAGACCCAGGAATACACCGATCACGCTGAAGAGGATTTCGCTCAGGATGATCAACGGTTTTCCAATCGAGTTGAACTGTGTAACAAGAATAATGATGATCAGCCCGATTGCCGACAATAAAGCTCCGCCAAGGAACGCAGCCGTTTCTGCCTGCTCTTCCGCTTGTCCACCCATTTTAATTTCCACTCCGGAAACCTTATGCGTGAGTTTCCATTTCTCCACCTGTGCTTCTACGTTTGCCGCAACTTCATTCGGGTTGTACCCGGCAAGTACGTTTGATTCCAGCGTGATGATCCGTTTCTGCGCTTTACGTTTTACACCGCCGTAACTTTTGCCGTAATAAATATCAGCGAAAGAGGACAGCGGTACGTTACGGATCTTTCCGCCCATGTTCATGTCGCGGTACGTAAACTTCAGGTTGTTCAGTGCATTCAGATCCATACGCTGGTCTTCCTGGTAACGCACCATGATCGGGTACTCGTCGTTCTCATCACGGAATTTCGATGCTTCAGTTCCGAACACGGCGCCGCGTAATTCCATCCCGATCTGTCCCGTAGAAATTCCTTCACGGTTCGCGCGTTCGCGGTCAATGTTGAACACAATTTCCGGTTTACTTGCAGCAACATCGCTCTTGAGTTTTTCTACGCCGGCAATGTCGATACTGTCGAGATACACTTTCAATGCATCGCCCGTTGTCGTGAGCGCTTCCAGTTTTTCACCGGTCACTTCAATGCTGATTGGTTTACCCACAGGAGGGCCACCTTGTTCCTGTTCAACAATGATCGAAACATCAGGAATTTTTTCCTTCTCGAACGATTGCTGGATGCGGATCAGAATGTCTTTGGTAGATTTTCCGTGACGATTTGCAAACGAAACAAACCCAACAGACACTTTTGCTTTGTGCGGTTGCACGGACATGTCGGGTTGGTTTGGATCACCTGCACCAAACGCAACGTTGGCAATGATCGAGCTCACCATGTCGGTGTCTGAACCGATCAGTTTGTTGATACGTTCTTCAACCTGAAGCGCAATAGCGTTCGTTTTGTTCTGGTCTGTTCCAACCGGCATCTCAATATACGTGTAGATGAAATTCGGATCAGACGACGGGAAGAAATCCACTTTCGGCTGACGGATTCCAATGCCAACGAACGACAGGAAGAACAGCGCAACCATAGATACGAGTACGATCACCGGATGTTTGATTGCCCAAACCAATTTACGTCCGTACCATTCGCGGACGCGTGGCCATAAACGTTCCTGGAAAGCGAATATCGCACGACGGAATATGTAGTGGTGCAATAAGACGCAAACCACCAGGAAGAGGGTGAAATTGCCGAGGAACATTCCGCCACCGAGGTAGCACAACGCCGCAAATACAACAGCAAAAATGGTGAAGCGTTTCAGCCACACAGGCCACTTGTTGTTTTTCGCAGATGCCGGATCGTAATGACGCATGAACTGTACGGCGAATACCGGGTTGAAAATGTAAGCGACAAACAGTGAGGCAAGCAACGTGATGATTAACGTTATGGGGAGATAGACCATGAACTGCCCGATGATTCCCCCCCAGAATGCCAACGGAATAAACGGCGCAAGTGTGGTTAATGTTCCTGAGAGTACCGGCAGGAATACTTCTCCCGCGGCGAGTTTTGCTGATCGTATAATTCCTATTCCCTGGTTCTCGAGGAAAATGCGGTGCGTGTTTTCAATAACCACGATGGCATCATCCACCACAATTCCCAATGCAAGCAGGAAGGCGAAGAGTACGATCATGTTCATGGTGAACCCGATGCTGTCGAGTACGATGAACGCAATGGCCATCGACAACGGAACTGAAAGTGCAACGAAGAATGCGTTGGTTGCACCCATGAAGAACATGAGTACGATCAGTACAAGGACGAACCCGATGATGATCGTGTTGATCAGATCGTGCAGCGTAATACGCGTCTGGTCCGACTGGTCGCCGGTTACCGTAATGGTCACATCCTCCGGAATCTGCCCGGCTGCTTTCATGTCATCAATGATGGCATAAATTTTATCAGATGCTTCGACCAGGTTTTCCCCGGAACGTTTGATGACGTTGAGTGTAATTACGTCTTTGCCATCGAGGCGTGCAAAGCTTTCTTTCTCTTTGTTCGAGTCAATGACTTCGGCAACGTCTTTGAGATACACCATTGCGCCAGCTTGTGAACCGATCACGATCAGTTTCATTTCTTCAACCGACTTGAATTCTTTTTTAACGGCGATCGTGCGTTTCATTCCATCGGTGGTAACAGTACCTCCGGAGATGGTCATGTTCTCGTATTGAATGGCGCGGGAAATATCTCCCAGCGTTAACTGTAAGGCCTGGAGCTTGTACATGTCCACGTTCACCTGGATCTCGCGGTCGAGCGCACCCACCATATCTACGCGGGTGATTTCTTTAAGCGACTCAATCCGGTCTTTGATGTCTTCGGAATGCTCTTTCAGTTTTTTAAGATCGGGCCCGGCAACGTTCACAAACATGATCGGGAATTCCGAGAAGTTGACCTCCTGTGCATCTGGTCCGGCTGTGAGTTTTTCAGGAAGGTCCTTCTTCGCTTTATCTACCGCGTCCTTCACTTTCTGAAGCGCAACGGCTACTTCAACATCGGTGTTAAATTCCACCATGATGTTGCAGAAATCCTGGATGGAATTGCTGGTTACTTTTTTAACACCAGAAATCCCTTTGATCTGCTTCTCGAGCGGTTTCGCCACGAGGTTTTCCATATCCGTTGGAGATGTGCCCGCGTATACGGTTGACACATATATAGTAGGAACCTTTACTTCCGGGAAACTTTCCTTAGGTAGTTTCTGGTAGTACACGTAACCGGCGATCGACAGGAAGATAACCAGGATAAAGGTGGTCGTCTTGTTGTTAATCGCCCAGGACGTTGGACCGAATTCTTTGATTTTATCTAACATAACTCAATGTGCTAATTTGCTGATGTGTTAATCTGCTAATGCGTGTTAACACATTATTTTACAGGTGCAACAATATCTCCCGGGTTCATTTCATTCGAACCTTCAATGATGAGCTGGTCTCCAGGCTGTAGTCCGCTGGTGATCTCTGCCATGCCGTTGTACGTCCACGAATAGGTGATCTCGCGTTTTTCGGCAACCGTATTTTTGTCTTTCTTCACTGCTACAAACACGTAGTTGGTGCCGTTTGCATTTTGCTGGATGATCGAGAGCGGGATGATAATGGCGCTGTTGTTCTGGTAATCATTGATCTTCATCACAGCGATCATGTTCGGTACAACGTTCTCTTCGTTCGGTGCAAGGGCAACTTCTACATTGAACGTACGGTTCAGGTTATTGATCATTCTTCCGGCGTAAGTCACTTTCGTTGGAATTGTTTTTCCGGCATCCGGCAGGTAAATGCTCACCAGGCTTCCGGTTTTTACTTTGGAAATGTATCCTTCAGCCACTTCACCTTTTACCCGCAGATTGTTCGTGTTCACAATGGTGATGTTCGAGAATCCGGGACTTGCCATTTCACCAGCCTTCATGTTTACTGCATCAACCACTCCGCTGATCGGCGCTGTGATTTTCGACATGCCGACCTGTTCGCTCAAAGCAGAAACCTGGCTTTCCATGGCTTCGTACTGCGCTTTGGTCTGGAGGAATTGTATCTCGGTTCCGATCTTCTGGTCCCAGAGATTTTTCTGGCGGTCAAATACCTGCTTCGCGAGATCGCGCTGGGTTTTCAAAGAAGCGAGTTGTTGTCCCATTGCATCAGCGTCAAGTTCTGCAAGCACTTGTCCGGCAGAAACTTTATCTCCTGCATGAACGTGCACGCGCTTCACAAGGCCTGGCATTTGTGGACCAACCGAAACACTTTCTTCCGCATCAACGCGACCTTGAATATCGATCGAGTGTACGAACGTATCCAGTGCAAGCGTCTGAAGCCTTACCGGTTTGCCCGCGTTGGTAGTTCCGCCTTTTTCTTTGGCAATTTCCAGTTCAAGCTGTGCGATTTCATTTCGTAGCGCTTCGAACGCTTCTTTTTTCGCCTTCAACTGGTCTTCTTTGTTTTCTGATCCGCCTCCGCATGAAGCCAGCGTTACAGCAAAAACCAAAAGAGTTAAGAAATTTTTCATAGACTGATTGTTTATCGTGGTGTAAGTTTTAGTTCTGGAAT
>DATHKF010000222.1:0-3220 GCA_035489505.1 Bacteroidia bacterium
AATCCACCGAAATGGTTGCGTATCTTTGATTTTCAGTTCCCGATTTTCGATTTGTCAATGGGCTTGCACCGTTCAGGATGTGCAGTAACGTACAAACAAGTCGAAAATTGTGCATCGAAAATCAAAAATCATGTATGGTTACAATCGCCATTCTCATCATCACCTGCGCCGTATCCCTGATTTTCATGCGCAACATGGAGTTCAAAGGGAAACACATGTTCAACGCATACGCCATTCAGCACAACCGCGAATGGCACCGTTTCATCAGTGGAGGTTTTCTTCATGCCAATGAAATGCACTTGCTCGTAAACATGATGACCCTCTACTTTTTTGGTCCGCACGTGGAAAAAGTATATTGCAGCGAAGCTCTTTTTGGCGAACGCTGGGGCTCATTCATGTTCGCGTTGATGTATATCTCCGCAATTATTATCAGTTCCCTTTACAGCTTTTTCAAACACCGGAATAACCCGCATTACAATGCACTCGGGGCTTCGGGAGCGGTAAGCGCCGTGCTGTACTCGGCACTGCTCTTTTTTCCGATGCAAACCATTTATCTTTTCTTCGCAATTCCCGTAAATTTTGCGCTTTATGGGGTTATTTACCTGGTTTACTCCAATTACATGTCGCGCAAAGGCACAGACAATATCGGGCACGATGCGCACTTCTGGGGGGCTGTTTACGGCTTCATTTTTCCGGTGATTTTTAATCCGCAACTCGCGGTAAATTTCGTGCGCAAGATTGCCGCGTTTTTTACCGGGCTATGAGCAAAGTGACCTGAATTCGTTTTTTTTGCTATTTTCGATAAAAAACCACCGTGGCAGTACTTCTATTTAATGGGGAATTAAAGGATGCCGAGGCGCCTCTGTTTACAGGTCACAACCGGCTTTTCAGGTACGGTGACGGCCTGTTTGAGAGCATGCGGATGATCAACGGAAAACTCAGTTTTTCGAAGAAACACATGCAGCGCCTGTTGACCGGGGTGCAATTACTTCAGCTCCGTTTGCCCGACAGTTTTGTTTCCAATTCACTCGATGCCTGGGCGAAAAAACTCTGGGAAGCCAATGGCAGCCCTCCCGGTTCGCGTTTGCGTTTATCTGTTTTCAGAAATGATGGCGGATATTATGCACCAATTTCAAACGATGCTTCCTGGCATCTCGAACTCTGGTCGATGGAAAATGATCAATACATGATCAACGAAAAAGGAATCAGTATTGAACTTTACCAGGATATCCGCAAACCAATCAATAAACTTTCAACGCTCAAGACATCCAACGCAGAATTGTACGTGCTCGCTTCATTGCACGCTGTAGCCATGAATGTTGATGATGCCATTCTCATCAACCAGAACGGAAACGTGATTGAAGCAACTGGCTCCAGTCTTTTCGCCGTGAAAAACGGAGTGTTGTATACAGCGCCTTTGTCTGAAGGATGCGTTGCCGGTGTGATGCGCACCATGATCATGGAGATTGCGCAAACGAACCGCATTGCCGTGTACGAAGTGCCATTGCCTTTGTCCATCCTCCTGAACTCCGACGAAATATTTCTCACGAACGCCGTGAAAGGAATCACGTGGGTAGCGGCGTACAGGCAGAAACGTTATTTCTCGCAAACCGCGAGGAAGCTGAATGAGCTGTTGAATAAGCTGGTGAGTGTGCCGGTAGAAGGAAACTAGTGCGCAGTATTTCAGTAAGCAGTGCGCAGTGTGACCAGTTTGTCTTCCCTCGGCTTCGCTCTGGACAAGCTCGCCGAAGTCAGACAAGAAGCCCACTGCCCACTGCGTACTGTCCACTGCTTTCACTGTGCACTAATTCAAAGCAGGGTCTTCCGGAAAATTCACCATGTGTTGGAATTCTTTCCCCAGCGATTTCACAGCGCTTCCCCAGAGATTTTTCGTGTCGCCGTCGAAAACAAGATCGCGGTTGATCTTTGAAACGAACCACGATTTTTTATCCATTTCTTTTTCGAGCTGGCCTGCTTCCCACCCGGAATAGCCAATGAAAAAGCGGATTTCTTTCTGACCGATTTCCTTTTTCTCCACCATCTTGCGCACTTGTTCGAAATCACCGAGCCACCAAAGGCCTTGGGCAATAGGAATGCTGTTCGCGATTTTATCGCCCAACGTATGAATGTAAAACAACTGGTCGCGCTGCACCGGTCCGCCGAAATGAATACGGTGTTCGGTCAATGGAAAATCGGGAATCACTTCGTGGACGAACATCTCCACGGGCTTGTTGAGAATAAATCCTACCGAACCTTTTTCATTGAGTTCTGCAAGTACAACAACCGCGCGACGAAAATAATTGTCGGTCATGAACGGTTCCGAAACAAGAAGTCGCCCTTGTTTAAGATCGAGTTTATTTTCCTGGAACATCGTCATCCTACATGTATTCGCGCAATGATTGTACCAAAATAGAGAATTGTCGGGCGCCATCCTGACCAATAGTTTTAACTTTGTTAACCAAGTCATGTTTATGGAGGATCTTCGTGAATATATCAATCAGTTGCGCCGCGATTTCATGCAAAAGTCGTTTGATGAATCCATGGCCCAGGCCGATCCTGTTGCCCAGTTCGGACAATGGTTTCGCGAGGCGGTTGATGGCAAGGCCAATGAACCCAACGCATTTGTTTTGTCGACCGTTGGAGCGGATCTCCGTCCTTCGGCCCGTGTAGTATTATTACGGGATTTCAACGCGAACGGATTTGTTTTCTACACCAATTACCGCAGCCGGAAGTCGAAAGAAATTGCCGAAAACCCTTTTGCATGCATGACCTTCTTCTGGCCGGAATTCGAACGGCAGGTGAGGATAGAAGGAACACTGAGTGTACAAACCCCGGAAGATTCGGACATGTACTTCGAAAGTCGTCCGCGGGGCAGCAAGCTGGGTGCCTGGGCATCGCCGCAAAGCGAAATTCTGAATGGCAGAAAACAGCTTGATGCGGCATTGACGGAAGTTGAAAAGAAGTTTGAAGGGAAAGAAATTCCACGCCCGGAATGGTGGGGCGGCTACGTACTTGTACCGGCTTCGTTTGAATTCTGGCAGGGAAGGCCGAGCCGGTTGCATGACCGGTTGAGTTATCGCCAGACGGATAAGGGGTGGAGTATTGCACGACTTGCGCCGTAGTGGGTGCTACTTCGCAAAAATTAACAACATAGGGACATAGATTACATAGGCATAGCTATTGCTCAGTGCACATAGAAGGAATTGCCGCAGGCAATTCT
>DATHKF010000223.1:0-5707 GCA_035489505.1 Bacteroidia bacterium
CGCATGCAGGTGTTGAATACTGTTAGCGATGTGCTCAGTGCATATTATAATGTAGTTCGCCAGAAGCAACAGCTCATCGCTACCGATGAGATCATGGCGTTTAACCAGGAGCGTGTGAAAATTACGGAATCGCGCCTCGCCGGAGGACTGGGTGCCAAACCGGATGTATTGCAGGCGAAAATCGATCTCAATGTTCAGAAGGAAAACCGGATTCAGTTGCAGCTGGATTTTTCAGCGGCCCAGCATGCACTCAATGCCTTACTTGCGCGCGACGTGCTGACTACGTTTGACGTGAGCGACAGTATTCCATTGAAACCGCTGGCCAACCGCGCAGAGCTTGAATCAAAGATGATCAGTTCCAATCCTGCATTGCTGGCGATGCGGACACAATTGAACATTGCCAACCTGGAGTACCGCGAAACACGTTCATTGTATTATCCACGTGTGATTGGAACAGCAGGTTATAATTTTACGCGCTCGCAGAACACCGCAGGATTTACGCTGTACAATCAAACCTACGGATGGAACGCGGGGCTAACACTCTCCATGCCGTTGTACACCGGGGGAATGATCAAGCGCCAGACGCAACTACGCCGCATTGACATTGCCAATGCCGATTTCCGCATGCAGCAGTACGCCAACAATACGCGGCTTGCACTCCACAATGCACTTGAACAATACGATGCCGGTACCGCTTCATTGGAACTGGAACTGGAAAACGAAAAAATGGCGCGCGAAAACATGAACCTTACGCTGGAGCGTTTGCGTCTTGGACAGGGAACTGCACTGGATGTTGCGCAGGCACAGGCTACACTTTCGGCAACACTTTTTCGTTTGTCGGGATTGCGCTACCAGGTAAAAATTGCGGAGATCAATGTGCACCGGCAGGCTGCGGATGCCTAGTGGTTTGCGCGGATTGTGTTTCTGAATGGTACACGGATTCAACGGATTCAACGACAAACTCAGTACCAGATTAAAAACGGATTGAAATCGCTTCGCGATTTTGTTGGTCAATGGAACACAGAAAATGGTGGTGTCTCAGTTTGGTCACAAGGCTGTGATGAAAACCGCTTAAGCGGTTGAGCAATCTGGGACTGTCCATTGCCGGGGGCTTAAGCTCCCGGCAATGGAGTTAGCACAATTCCCAAACGGTTTCAACCGTTTCTTATCCAACTCCGTTGAATGCAACATTGCAAACTGAGACACTACCCAGAAAATACAGCATACACGGAACCGCGCAGAATTGGTGTATTGCTTTCCGCGAAATTCTGTGACTTCTGCGTATTCCGTGTACCATTAGTCAATAACTACCAAAAAATATTTACCTTTTTAAAAACAATCTCCTATGGCAAAATCAATTGTTCATCAAGCAGAGACGCGCGGCCATGCCAATCACGGTTGGTTGAACGCGTATCATTCGTTCAGTTTCGCCAGCTATTACAATCCGGAGCGCACACATTTTGGCGTATTGCGTGTACTTAACGATGACACGATTGCCGCCGGAATGGGATTCGGCACGCACCCACACGACAATATGGAAATCATTACGATTCCGTTGGAGGGCGCGCTCGAACACAAGGACAGCATGGGCAACACGGCGGTGATCAACAGCGGGAACGTGCAGGCGATGAGTGCAGGAACCGGCATCACGCATTCGGAATACAACAAGAATAAAGATCAGCACCTGAAATTGCTGCAGATCTGGTTGTTCCCGAAAAAGAAAAACGTGGAGCCGCGTTACGATGAAATCACACTGAAGAAAGAAGAGCGAAAAAATAAACTGCAGCAGGTTTTATCGCCCAACCCCGACGATTCGGGTGTATGGATTCACCAGGACGCGTGGTTTCACATGGGTGACCTCGACGCCGGTCACAAAGAAGAATACACTATTAAGAAAAGCGGAAACGGCGTTTACGTTTTTGTTTTGAGCGGAAAAGTTTTCGTGAATGAACACCAGCTGAACACCCGCGACGCTGTAGGAATCTGGGAGACGGACAAGATTACGATTGCGGCGGATACGGATTGTGAGGTGCTGGTGATGGATGTGCCGATGAGTTGAGGTTACTGAATAGACGCAAAGCCGCAAAGGACACAAAGCAAAACGCAAAGAAGGGCACTTGAGCATGCGGTCGCTTCGCTTCCGCTAAGTTAACCGTCGATTGCGCAATTCAAAATTCAGTCCATCATTCAATTAATTTAATTATTAAATTGAAGTTTGGATTCACGCAGCATCTGCGACATCTGCACAATCTGCGGCAGAAAAAAATATCGCTATGGAAGACATCACAAAAAAGTATTCGAACGGTGAGATCACCATTGTGTGGAAACCGGCTTGCTGTACCCACTCCACCAATTGCTGGAAAGGAAAAAGCGGACTGATCGATGTTTTTAACCCGATGGTGAAACCGTGGATCAAACCGGATGGGGCACCCAGCGAACGGATTATTGAGCAGATTGGGAGATGCCCGAGCGGGGCGTTGAGTTATTACCGCAACAATGAGTAATGACTGATTAATTTTTCACCGCGGAGACGCTGAGGCGCAGAGAAACCGAAACTCAAGCGTGCAAAGAACGCAGAGAGCATTACTTTATGCAAGCAAAGGCCGCAGAAAACTCTGCGACCTTTGTTTGCTTGAGTAGCAGGCTCCGCGCCTCTGCGCCTCCGCGGTGAAAAGAAAAAGAGCGCCCCGGTAAAAACCGAGACGCTCTCTTTCAATAATACTCCTTCTATCTCGTGATCACCACACGCTGCGTAAACACGCCTTCGTTTGTAGTGAGGTTCATGAAGTAAACGCCTTCAGCAAGATCAGTTGTTTCAATTGAAACACGGTTCATTCCCTGTGTTGCTGATTCGTTTTCTCCCTGGCGAACCACCTGGCCCATCATGTTGGTCATGGTCCATGTTACATTCTGGTTGCCGGTTACCGTGTACTCCATCGTGAACTGGTCAGACGTTGGATTCGGGTATACCGCGTTGATGCCATTCCCGTTTGCATCGAGATCAGCGATACCGTTTGGAAGAACGTCCATCCATGCGGACTGAAGAATTTCTTTCGTTACGTTATCCTGAACGAAGATCACCACTTTCAGATCCGACATTTGTTCAACGTTAGTTCCTGCCATCGGGATGTTTACGTTGATACTGATCGGTGAACCAGCCTGCAATGAGGAAACTGAAGTCCCGGTTTCTGTCGGGTACATGTTCATCATTACGTTGTTGAATGATGTCTCACCGTTCGTTCCGGTATTCTGCGTGGTTTGATTTTCGATCACAACAATCTGGTACGAGTAATTGTTCCCTGTGTAGTTGATCAACGGCTTGATCTGTGCATTAACAGAAACTGTGGTTCCTGAATAATATGCAGATGCAATGTTGATTTCCATGAAGGAAGGTAAATTCTGGTACTGGTTGTACAACGGAATAGTCAGCGCTGCTGCGTTTCCATCCCACTGTCCGTCAATTTCCATACGTGGAATTGAATTGATTCCATAGTACAAACGACGGTTCACGCTTTCAGTGTTCGAATATGGGTCGCCTGCACCAGGGAAATCCTGCTGGTACTTGATGATCGTGTAGTTCGAAATAAAAGGAACGATGTTGTCATCCATGTTTGCATTTCCGGCAACGCAAGGACCGCAGGTTGATGAAGTGAATACTTCCATGCACACGATGCGCGGTGTCAATGTGTCAACAACAGTTACGATAAAATCAATCGTATCGTTGCTGTTGTATCCGTCAGGGTTACCGTTGATGTTATCGGCCCATACCTGGAAACTGTACACACCGGTAGACGATGGTGACCACCCGGTAGGATGTGTTCCGGTTGTGCTTCCTTGCGTAACAATGTTCACGCTTCCGATGTTTCCGGAAACAGCAGGTCCGCCGTTTACCGAGTAATTCATCGTGTATGAAGTCACGTTGTTAGCACCGAAGCTGGTGAAAGCGGTAACAATGCTGAACGGAGCCTGGCTGAGGATTACATAATCAGGAACAGTTTCAGTTTGTGCAGCCATGTCCTGTGCAGGACGTGTTCCCGGAAGGAATTCATAGTATGCGTTGTCATCAGAAAGTGCGCTGAGGCCGGCAAGTGAATTCACATTGTTGCTTCCGCCATTCACTGCGTAAGCGCTTGATGAATTTACCTGGATGCCCACTGCAAGCGCAGTAAGTGTTCCGCTGCTGCGCTGATCCACTACGTAGATAGCGTTTGTAGTTTCTTCAAGCACGATCGACCAGTAGGTGTACAATGCACCGTACGTGTACGACGTGAAGAAAATCCAGTGCTGACGGTTTGGTGCAGAACCAAATGTCTTTTTCACCACGTAATCGTTTGCAGCTGTTCCCTGGATTCCCCAAACGCAAACGGATTTATCCGGGATGTTTACCGAAGGAAGTGCAGATGAAGTCAGCGAAGGCGCTGGAACAACAGATGCTACATCAAACGTAAGCACGCCGGAGTTTGACACTTTGAATTGTGTTTCCGGTGAACCGTTAAAATCAAAAGCGAAAGGAATAGTTTGCGTTGAAGACCATGCCGGTGAAGCTGATGGATTGTGGAATGTGCTCCATGACGGATCAAGTCCACCGCCTACAGGATATTCTGCGTCAGTGTTGAGGTTGCCTGGATTTTGTCCCGGCGCCGTGAACGTGTTAAAGTAATACTGTGCGTTCAAGCCGAAGCTCAGGCACAATACGAGGAGAGTAAAAAGTCTTTTCATGAGTTGAGTTTGTGTGAATTGAATAGAGTAAAGTTTGCAAAAAACCAGTACCAAAGCAAGACAATTTATCGCCTGGATTGACCCATGTTAGACGGATTTTGACAAATACGCCCGTAGTTACGCTGATTCCCCCATTTGTAGACTTTCTTTCACGAAAAAAAAGTTAGATAATTTCAATATCACTGATTTTGAGCCCCTCCTGTTCAGGCACGAATATTTGAGTAGCATAGACACTCACTTATTAAAAACATTCAAGATTATGAAAACAGGAGAAAAAAATAATCCCGGCGACAAAAATGTTAACCAGGGAAAAAATACGGGCAACGAAAAACACCCTGACGGAAAAAAACCTGCACCCAAAGCAGAAGATCAACCGTGGAAAAATCCGGACCCAACGCTTCCTGAGCGCAAGCATGATCCGGATCCGACTAAACCAGAAAAACAGGAAGGGCCATACGGCAGCGACGACAAACAACGCAAACCAGAAGGCGTGAAGAAAAATCCGGCGCGTGATGAAAGCAAAGACGATGAAGACATTGGTGACCTGAATGAACAGGACATCGACGACCAGGGAATTGCCGATCGTGACGATGATGATAACGATGAGATTGGTGATCCCGAAGAAGAGGAAGAGAAACAAGCACCGGGAATTAATCAGCCCAAGCGTCATGCCTCAACAGAAACACCAGGAAAAACTAAAGCGCAGGACGAGCAACACAAAAAATCTGCGTAGCGAACAAGCAAGAGTAATGTGTTGATTGTTGGTTAATGGAGAGGACGTCGTGAAGGACGTTCTCTCTTTTTTACATAAGTGTTCTGAATGATTGTGTCTTACGCGTTCCCGCCCAATGTGCTAATGATTAATGTGCTAATACGCTGATGGGTGTATCGCAGACAGAGAGTAAAATCATGTGTACGTATACAAACGACGCGCCTGCGGCAGCAAGGAATTTTTTTATTTTCTTTCACTTCGTTCAAGGGACATGTG
>DATHKF010000224.1:0-3287 GCA_035489505.1 Bacteroidia bacterium
CGCGAACTCGTTGAGAACGATCGTATCGACGAAGCACTCGCAGCATGCGATCGCCAGAAAGGTTCTATCGGAAACGTTGTTCGTGCAGGTCTCGAAAAATACACACTCGTGCAGAACGATTCTTCCATGGATAAAGAATCAAAAGTTGCTGCAATCCAGAAAGATCTTGAAGAAGCTACTTCACTTGAGCTTCCGATGCTTTCCAAGAACCTCGTTATTCTTTCTACCTGCGCTTCGATCGCAACACTCGTTGGTCTGATCGGAACAGTAGTTGGGATGATCAAAGCGTTCCAGGCCCTTGCAAATGCAGGTGCACCTGATGCGAACGCACTTGCAACAGGTATCTCTGAAGCACTTGTAAATACAGCACTCGGTATCATCGGTTCTTGTATTGCGATCATTTTCTACAACATGTTCACAACGCAGATCGACCGCATTACTTACGGTATCGACGAAGCAAACTTCAGTATCGTACAGACTTTCGCAGCGAAAAAGCACTAAGAAGTCAACTCACGGATTCTGAAATTTTAAACCGAAAAGGAAATGCCAAAAATTAAATTGGGTCGCGGTACACCTTCCCTGGATATGACTCCAATGGTGGATCTCGCGTTCCTTCTGGTAACCTTCTTCATGCTTACTGCAACCATGCGTTCGCAGGAACCTGTGATCGTGGACACGCCGAGCTCAATTTCGGATGTGATCCTGCCGAAGAACACCATGCTCATCACTATTGATACTGCCGGTCGTGTTTTCTTCAATCTCGAAGGAAAAGACGTGCGCATCAATATGCTGAAACGCATGATGAACAAGTTCCCTGCAGTGAAGTTTACAGAAGAGCAGATCAACCGTTTTGGCTCCATGCAATCGTTTGGAGTGCCAATCGCGCAATTGCCGGCGTATATCACGGCAGACGAAATCGGGCGCAAGAAAATGGATGATGAAACCAAGGGAATTCCGATCGACACGGTGGATAACAAGGATGAGCTTTCATTCTGGATCAACTTTGCACGTGTTGAAGAATACACCTGGAGAAAAGGACAGGAAGCAGAAGGAAAAACCGTAGAGGAAATGCGCGTTGCGCTGAAAGCCGACGGCAAAGCCTCCTACAAGAAAATTGACGCGGTAATCGCTTTGTTTAAGAAGCAGGATGTATACCGCTTCAACCTGATTACCGACCTGGAAGAGGAACCCGGCAACGGAACTCCTGCGCCAGCCAAATAACTGACGGCCGTTTTTTTGTAAGCGGCAATTGAAAGTCTAACCGAAAGAATACCAGATACAATGGCAGAAATAGCAGACGGTGGTGGTGGTGGTGGGAAACACAAAAAGAAAGGTCGCGGCGCGAAGGGGAACCCCCGTGTCGATATGACCCCAATGGTGGATCTTGCGTTCCTCTTGCTCACGTTCTTCGTACTCACGTCTAACCTGAATAAGGCAAAGACGATGGAGATGGCCGTACCGAAAGACAGCAAGGAGAATAAAACAAAAATCCCTGATGAACTCGCGAATACGGTTTTGCTCGACGGAAATAAAGATGGCATCATTTACTACTACGGTGGTAAACTGAGCGACAGCACCAAGCTGTACGATCTCACACTTGATCCGAAAAAAGGCATCCGCAAAACCATTGCGAATCGCAACCAAACGGTTCAGACGCAGATGAAATATGTGCGTGATGTGTACAAGAGCGGGAAGTTCGGCCAGGAAAATTACAACAAGATCAAAGGGTTTGTAACGGAGAATACCCAGCCAGGCCCGCTCGATGAACAGGTTGTAAAAGACAACAAAGCAGAGAGTTATTCAGACTGCATTGGTCACATGGACCGCGATCTGAAAGCCGGCGAAATGAGCGACAGCACCTACAAGAAAATCGGTGCAGTCATCCGCAACTCCGACAAAGCGCCGTTCTTCATTGTGAAATGGGGTGGCGATGCAACGTATGGAGACGTAATCAACCTGATCGACGAGTTGAAGATCGGTGACGTTGCCAAGTACGCACTCACCAAAATTTCACGCGTGGAACTGCAGGCATTATCGGCAAAAACCGGGATTCATTATCCTGAACTGGATTTACCGGATCCGGATGCTCCGCCTGAAACGCCTTAAGTTGGTGGGGCTTTATGGAATTTGATCATGTCCTGCATCTTGTTAATGGTTAGGTAAAGAATCGAAGCAATAAAAATGGCAGAAGTAACAAATAACAGCAGTTCTGATACCCGGGTGGGTAAGAATCGCGCCGCGAAAAAAAATCCGCGGATCGATATGACCCCCATGGTGGATCTTGCGTTTTTGTTGCTGACGTTTTTCGTTCTTACCTCAAACCTGCACAAGCCAAAGGTCATGGAGATGACTATGCACGCAGAAGGAGAGCCAAGCCCGATAAACGTTCGTTTAGCCAATACCATTTTGATCGATGCAAACGGTAAGGCGTTTTACTATTCAGGGAAGTTCAGCGACGAGACACAACTCAAAGAACTGGACCTTAGTTCAATTTCCGGGTTGCGAGAGATCGTTGGCAGCAAAAATGCAGATGTACAGTCACAGATGAAGACACTTCGTGAAATTTATAAAAGCGGAGTGTTTGTCAAATCTGATTATGAAAAGATCAATGGATTTGTCACCAGGAACACAAAGGCCCAGGTCTACGATGCAGAGGTGGTGAAGAATAATAAAAAGCAAAATTACTCGGAATGCATTGCTGCAATGGATGCTGATCTTTCAGCCGGCGTAATGTCTGACGCTACATTTAAAAAAGCGGCTGCAATTATCCGCAATGCCGATGACGCTCCTTTTTTCATTGTGAAATGGGGCGATGATGCACGGTATGGCGATGTGATTGGAATCATTGATGAACTTAAGATCGGCGACATTTCGAAATACACATTAACAACAATTTCTCC
Organism: Bacteroidia bacterium; assembly: GCA_035489505.1. Lineage (GTDB taxonomy): Bacteria > Bacteroidota > Bacteroidia > Palsa-965 > Palsa-965. The sequence continues at coordinate 2,901 of DATHKF010000224.1, forward strand.
ATTGGAAAAGGATGCTGTTTCCCGCAAAAAGGAAAATGCAGTCTTGGCTCCGGTGAAGTAAGCTTAATTAGGAGAGTCTTTGTAATTAATACAAACAGACATGGGTAACTGGAATAATGAAATCTCAGCAGAACGCAACGACCTTGTGTTCGAGTCCCGGAACAAAGCGTATGGCGCTTACAAGATCCGTCGCGACTACGGCCGTATTGTAGCCATTGCCGGAGGCAGCGCTACAATGGCGTTGATCTTCTTCCTGTTCATGCATCACATCGTTACGCGCGAAGTGGTGGACGATACATCGAAGAAAGATCAGAAGAACGTGGAAGTGGTTTTGAAAGAACCACCACCGGTTGACAAAACCGCGCCACCGCCGCCACCGCCACCGCC
>DATHKF010000225.1:0-7069 GCA_035489505.1 Bacteroidia bacterium
CTCAGCCCGTTTGAATATTCCATCGAAATCCTGGATATGCAGGGAAGAACAGTTGATGTCATTGACAATCGGTACGGTGAATCTGAATTGACCGTGTCCATCAACGATCTTTTCGACGGAACTTATCTCATCAGGATTTCATCACCGGGAAGTGTTCGTTATTCACGGTTCGTGAAGAACGCGCACAACTGACGAATGCGTAATTTCGCATGAACGATTAACTACATTTCGTGCAATCACCGCCGGGCCTACTGAAAGTATTTCTCGTCTTTCTCAAGATGGGCGCGACAGCGTTTGGCGGAAACGTTGCACTCGTTGCAGCAATCCGCAGGGAAATCAGTGAGAAACGCAACTGGGTCAGCGATCAGGAAATCCTTGATCTCATGGTGATCGGAAATATTCTTCCCGGTCCGCTGGCTACGAATGTTGTTTTTGCCTGCGGAAAACTGCTGCATGGAGTTGCCGGTGCGTTTATCGCGTTGTTCGGCGTATTGCTTCCTTCGTTTGTGCTGATGTGTTTTTTGTCGTGGATGTATTTCTCGATCGGCAATAACGTGGCCTTCACCGCAGTGATGAACGGAATTATTCCCTGCGTAGCTGCGATCATTGCGGCAACAGCCTGGAACCTGCACCGTAAAAATGTCAAAGGCTGGATGCAGCATGCCATTGTTGTCGGTGCAGCTGTCGCAATGCTTCTCTGGAAAGGATTTTTTCTCACGTTGATTATCGTTGGTGTTGCAGCCATTGCCGGACGTCTTTTCATGTATACGCCCGCGCAGAAGCCGGTTGCAGTGAAGAAAGAAAAATCTGTTTCTGTTTTCATTCTTCCGGCGATCATGCTCCTCCTTTTTGCAGGAATTTTCTTTCTCCCTGAATTTTCGCAGGCACTTTCAAAAATGAAATCGCTTGCACTCACGTTCGGATCCATGAGTGTTACACTTTTCGGTGGCGGGTATGTATTCATTCCGACCATGGAAAAAGTGGTGGTGCACGAAATGTTCTGGATGACCACACGCGAATTCACCGAAGGAATTGCACTCGGACAAATTACACCGGGCCCGATCATGATCAGTTCCGTGTTCATTGGCTGGAAAGTAGCCGGACTGAAAGGCGCAGCAACGGCGGCGATTGCTTTGTTCGTGCCACCCGCTGTGGTGATGTATGTTGCACAGCATTACCTCCAGCGGATCAAAGCCAACGCCACCGCAGAAGCGGCGTTGCGTGGAGTTCGTCCGGCTGTGATCGGAATGATATTCGCATCGGTGTGGGTGGTCTTCAGTTCCGGCCAGGTCGATTTTTTTGCAGCCGGAATTTTCGTGGTGATTTTTGCAGTGGCCGTGTGGAAAAATCCGGAACCAATTTTTATGATTCTCGCTTCGGGTGTAGCGGGCTGGTTGATTTACTGATCAGGCACGTTGAAAAAAACGAATTTAATCGCTTCGCGATTTGTGTTGATTAATGGTACACAGAAAACGCAGAAGACACGGAATCTCACGGAAGCAATGCACCCACGATCCGCGTGGTTCCGTGAGTTCTGTGTATTCCGTGTACCATTTAAGAAGCACCGGGTAGCACCGATCGCGAAGCGATCATCCGTGAAAATTCGTTTTTTCAGTGAGGCGCCGCAGGCGACATCCGTGTACCATTAAGAAACACTTCAAGAAGCACGCCGTGACGCTGTGCCGCCGTGGTAAAATCCCAACACTAATCCGTATCTTCGTGCCGCATTTTCCCAATGTACAACGCCATCCAATTCATAGGAACGCAACGTTCCGGCTCCAACCTCCTGCGGGTGATGCTCAACCAGCATCCGCAGATTGCTGCGCCACATCCACCGCACATTTTGCAGGTGATGATGCCGCTTCTGCGCATGTATGGAAACCTGGAAAGCGATGCCGCATTCCGGCAACTGGTTGATGATACCTGCACACTCGTTGAACGCAATCCCGTGAACTGGGGAGTGAAATTCGATCGCGAAAATATTTACGAAACGATTGAGAGTCGTTCATTGCCCCAGGTGATGAAATCAATTTACGAGGCAAAAGCGCAAAGCAAACAGGCTACACATTGGTGCTGCAAAAGCATGGCCAGCATTCACTATATCCGTGAAATTGAAGAGGCCGGTCTGCACCCGTTTTATATTTTCATTTACCGCGACGGGCGCGACGTGGCTTGTTCTTTTCGCAAAGCGGTAGTGGGCGAGAAGCACATGTACAATCTCGCGCAGCAATGGAAAACGGAACAGGAATTGTCAATCGCGCTGTGTGAACGCGTTGGTGAAACGCATTCGATCCTGATTCGTTACGAAGATCTTATTCTTGATCCGAAACGCGAACTCGAACGGATATGCTCAGCATTGAATATTCCGTTTGTGGAGAACATGCTGGACTATACCACCGCGGAAGAATCGCAGGTTACCGCGTCATCCGGAAAAATGTGGGGCAACCTGGTCAAACCGGTTATGAAAGAGAACACGCGTAAATTCCTGAAGGAACTGGCGTATGATGATCTCGTTATTTTTGAATCGGTTGCCGGAGACACTTTGAAAAAACTTGGTTACCCGCTCGAAATTCCGTTCGAAAAAAGAAAAACATTTTCTGCTGAAGAAATAGCTGCATTCAATGAACTCAACACCCGGTGGCAGCAGGAAATGAAAGCACTTTCCACGGAAGACATGAACAAGAGAAAAGCCCAGGATGATTTTATTGCCGAATTGAAAAACAGGTTTCGCTCATTTACACTGAACAATGAAGTACACGCGTAATATTATTTTATTCTTCACCCTGTTTTTGCCATTCGCGGCAATGACTCAACCTCTCGCACTCAACGATTTTTTCGGGACGCAACCTTTTTTACCCAAGTATCCAATTATACCGGCGAACAAAGGCATGCTGTCGCAAACGCAGATCATGTTCGATCATCCGTACACGAAGAAAGCCGTAGTCTACCAGCTCAACATTTACGAAATGAAGGGCAAAGACTCTTCCTTGTTTCGCAGTGTAAAAGACAGCAGTTGCGCAACCCTGCTCGAAGGATTTGAATTCGGCAAATCGTACAAATGGAATTACGTATCGTACGACGCGAAGAACAAAGTACTCGCCACTTCATCCATGTACGATTTTACAATCCTTCCATTGCCGAATAAAAACCGTGTGCGTGTGATTGTCAATGATTCACTGGCCAATCAGGGTGGACTGATCTCTTTTGACTATCACTGCATGATCACCAACCGGAGAGGAACGCCCATCTGGTTTTTGCCGGATCCGGCAACGAAAGAATTCACGCGCGATGATAAGGTGCGCGATCTGCGCATTACACCGGCAGGAACCTGTACGTTCATCACGCAACGCAACGCATTTGAAATTGTACCCGACGGAAGAATTCTCTGGCGTGCACCGAAATCAGGGCCGAATACCATGGAAATTTTGCATCACGGCATTGAACGTTTACCGAATGGAAACCTGATGACGCTGGGCAATCACACGGTGAAAACACCGGTGCCGAACGATACGGGCTCGATAAAAATCGAATACGGAGTCATTGGCGAATACGATCATAGCGGTAAGCTCGTGTGGAAATGGGATTCGTACAATTACCTGCAGCCAGGAGATATTGAATTCCGTAAGTTGAGCACAGGAGAATGGGTTTCCTCTTCACACATGAACGCATTCCGTGTTTCTGCAGACGGAAAGTACGTGTACGCCGGCTTCCGCGACCTCGACCGGATTGTGATGATTGACAAGGAGCGTGGAGTTGTTGTTGAAAGTTATGGACGACTCATGCCTTCGGGCGCAGCGCCTAAGGGACATAATTTCTTCCACGCCCAACATGATATCGCTTTGCTCAGCGACGGCATGATGGCGGTATTCAACAACGATTCGATCACTAAAGATGGCGTTGTTTCATCGATCGTTGTTTTCGGTCATGCACGAACCGGGGAAGACGCGCAGATTGCGTGGCGTTTCGCCTGCAACTTCGATAAGCTCACCAACGGAAAAAGTGAAAAGGGCGGAAGCGTGGATGAATTACCGAACGGAAACCTGCTCGTCAATTTTGGCACGCTCAACCGGTGCATCGAAATTTCGCGCGACGGAAAAATTGTGTGGGATGCTTTCACCGAATCGTTTGCCGCTGATTCCGGAATCTGGCGCGCTGCGGGACAGTATCGTTCACATTATTCATCATCGTTGTACCCGTGTTATTTTACGGCCGCAATCAAAACAGCCACAAAAAAACTGGTGGTCGTTGATATCTGGAATGAAGGAACCGAACCCGATGCCTATTACACCGAACGCAAGCGGCCGGAAGGCACGTGGGAGCGCTCGGTAACTCCGCTCATCATTGGTCCTGGTGAGCACAAGCCGGTAGAATTTGCCCGGTCGAAATCTGCTCCGCTCAACGAGATCCGGATTGTTTCTGCAACCAATGCGGAATTTGTGCGCCTGCTGACTGTAAATTAGTTTCACCTGTCTTTTTACGCGCAAAACCGCCTAACTTTATAGGAACGTGCTGCGCTATTTCACTCCATATCGTTTCTGGAATGCACTGAAACTGTATTCCGGCTTTCACTACTCGAAGTGGGTGAAACGCCCTGTACAGCGCGCACTTCCCATCAGTGTTTCGATTGAACCAACAACGTCCTGCAATTTGCGTTGCCCGGAATGTCCGAGCGGACTGCGAAGTTTTACACGCGCAACCGGCATGCTCGACGAGTCGTTGTTTCAGAAAATGACCGATGAGATGAAAAGTCATGTGATGTACATGAACTTTTATTTCCAGGGAGAACCATTCCTGAATCCGAAGCTGGCGGATATGATCCGTTACGCATCCGACAGAAATATCTACACGTCGACTTCCACGAACGCGCACTACCTCGATGATGAAACATCGAAGAAAGTGGTGCAGTCGGGCCTCAATCGTCTGATCATTTCCATTGACGGATCGAGCCAGGAAACATATGCAGCGTACCGCATTGGCGGCGCCCTTTCGAAAGTGATTGAAGGCACAGAAAATATAGTGAAGGCCAGGAAGCAATTGCAGTCGCGCACACCGCACATTGTTTTCCAGATGCTGGTTGTAAAACCCAACGAGCACCAGGTGAATGAGGTGAAACAGCTCGCGGAAAAACTGGGTGTGGATGAAGTGGTTTTAAAAACGGCGCAGGTGTACGAATACGAGGACGGGAACGAGTTGATTCCTTCGAATGATGAATATTCGCGTTACCGGAAAAATGCTTCGGGCAAATGGGAATTGAAAAACCGTCTCGATGATCATTGCTGGAAGATGTGGCATTCGTGCGTGATCACGTGGGATGGGGCAGTGGTGCCGTGTTGTTTTGATAAAGACGCAACGCACAAACTGGGAACGCTGAAGACATTTTCGTTAAAGGAAATCTGGTTCAGTGAGCCGTATAAAAAATTCAGGGCAGCGGTTTTGAAGGGGCGGAAGGAAATTGAGATTTGTAAGAATTGCTCGGAGGGGACGAAGGTGTATGCGGCGGGGAGTGATTAGTGTTACTGGATGGCCGCCCTTCGTCAGGCTCAGGGCAGGCGCCGCCGCAGAGCACGCAAAGGTTTCCGCAAAGGTGTTTCTTGAGAAGGCAAAGGACGCAGAGTAATCGCTGCGCGATTTCGAAACTCAATGGTACGCGGAAGACGCGGAACGCACAGAATTTCACAGATTGGTTTGCTCATGACTCCGGCAGTTTCAAATACCCGCACCTTTTCTTCATCACTCACGAACGTAAAGTTGGCCTGTGCATCAATTTCACTTGCGCAAACAAGAATGCTGATTATTATGAAAGTCCGCATGTTGTGATTTTTGAAAGTATAACCACATAATTACCGCTCGGATACAGAAAACGGAGTACGGCATTCGGCGTATTTATTTAAGAAGCGGATTGCTAGTAATTCACTGTGTTCACCAGCTTACCTTCTTCGTAGAATTCTTCTTTGATGAGTTTGCCGGATTCGCTGTAGTATGACCATTTCCCTTCCTTGTCTGTAGCGGGAATTCCCAAATATTTGCGTCCGAACTCAGCGTATTGTCCACTACACATTAACTGTCCGTTTGCATGCCATTCTGCATAAGAACCGATGTAGCTTACATAATTAAACATCGTGGTTTCAATTTTTTTCTGGCCAGTCTCGAAGTACGCGATGAAAGGTTGTGAACCCTTAAGCCGAGGATTTACTGGTTCAAACTTCTTCTGACCGTTTTCGTAATATTTGAGCTGAACGTGCCATCCAAGATCATTGGGAAAATCTGTAGTATCATGATAGGATATATCCTTCGTCTCAATTTTTCCAGAGGGATAATATGTAAAGGATGTACATGTATCGCTAATGCAATCCGTTTGCATTTTCAGTTCACCATTTGCGTACCACCACCACCAGGTAGGACAGGTTATGCAGCCGCTTCCGATTGCTTGCCACGATCTGATTTTGCCGTTACGAAACCATGTTGTATCAACATCACAATTATATTGTCCATAACGGTAGTAGGCTGCCTTGCGAGTGAATTCGGAATCAAAATACACGTACCATTCAACGTTTTGGAGCGGTGCCAGCTTTGGAAACCAAAATGTATCATTGGACATTACATGAACACGTATTTTGGAAGTATCTCCTACCCACGTTTGTCGAATTTGTCCTTCCGCGTTCAACGCCCAAAGAAATACAAGTATCAGTGTCCAGCGCATACTCCAAGTTAAATAAAAAAAGCGCCACCTCTCAGCAGCGCTTATTTCTTTGAAACATCTTACTCCGTAAGTCTGTCTCCCGTCTATCGTCTCCAATCTAACGTCTAACCTACACAGTCATAATATCTTTCTCTTTCGCTTCCAAATGTTTATCCACTTTCGCAGAATAACTATCCGTCACCGTCTGAATTTTCGCTTCTGCTTCTTTCCCTTCGTCTTCCGGTAAACCTTTCTTGAGGAGATTTTTTACTTCGTCGTTCGCGTCTTTGCGTGCAGTGCGCACACTCACTTTCGCGTGTTCACCTTCTTCTTTTGCTTTCTTCACCATTTGCTTGCGGCGTTCTTCCGTCATTGGAGGAATGGCGCAGA
>DATHKF010000226.1:0-3278 GCA_035489505.1 Bacteroidia bacterium
CCCACGCATTGGAAGATGCTTTGCGTGCAGGTGAAACCGTTCTGAAAAAAGGCGGAGCAGCACTCGATGCTGTTGAACTGGCCATCATTTCGCTGGAGAACAACCCGCTTTTCAATGCCGGGAAAGGTTCTGTTTTTACGAACGAGGGTAAAAACGAAATGGATGCGTCCATCATGAACGGGAAAGACCTTACGGCGGGCGCTGTTGCCGGAGTGCGCAACATCAAAAATCCGATTGCGCTTGCACGTGCGGTGATGGAAAAATCAGAACACGTTTTGCTTGCAGGAACAGGTGCGGAAGCATTTGCAAAAAGTATCGGCGCAGCATTTGAAAGCGACGAATACTTTTTTGTACAGCAACGTTTCGACCAGCTGCAACAAGCGAAAGAATCCGGAACGGTGATCATGGATCACACTTCGGCAGAGCTCAGTGCAGGCACTGAAGACAAAAAATTCGGGACCGTAGGCGCTGTGGCCCGCGATGTGCACGGAAATTTAGCCGCAGGAACCAGCACCGGCGGAATGACCAATAAAAAATACGGTCGTGCGGGAGACAGTCCCATCATTGGCGCCGGAACCTATGCGAACAACAACACTTGTGCGATCAGCTGCACCGGTCACGGAGAATTTTTCATCCGCGCCGTAGTGGCCTATGATATTTCCTGTCTCATGGAATACAAAGGACTTTCGCTGAAAGAAGCATGCCATGTTGTTGTGATGGACAAGCTCGTGAAACTTGGCGGCGAAGGTGGACTTATTGCGGTGGACGGCCATGGGAACGTGGAGTTGCCGTTTAATTCCGAAGGAATGTATCGCGGGAAGGTCTCGTCGGGAGAAGAATTATTTACTGCCATCTACCGGTAAAAATTTCACCGCGGAGGCGCAGAGGCGCGGAGCGTTTTTTGTTTTGAGTCAGCAATGGTCGCAGAGTTTCTTCTCCGCGACCATTGCTTGCTTAAGGACAAACTCTCAGCGCCTCTGCGCCTCCGCGGTAAAAAAAAACCAAAAAGTCCACAGGCGCAAAAACCTTGCACCCTTGCGGTAATTTAAAAAACTTTGCGAAAATCTTTGCGTCTGTCCCTCTACTCCGCCTCTACCCTCGTCGCCTTATGTATCGTGAGCTTTTTCTTCTTCAGATCGTAATGATCCCCAAGCGTCATCACGTGCACGGAAAGGTTGTCGATAGAAACAGGCGTTCCCATGTCAACATCCGTCATGTTCGTATCACGCATGTGTGTTGCATCAACGAGCATCACCAGCCCGGAACCAATCGCTTCCATGTCGTTTCCGTTGGTGATCAGAAGTCCGGTATCTTCTCCAAGTCCGATTCCGAGGTTGATCGGGTTGCTTGCGCAGGCGTACAGTAATCGTCCGATGCGACCGCGCTGCACAAAGTGCGTATCCACGATCACGTTATTGATGAAACCAAGTCCGCCGGTAATTTTCACTTCACCTTTGAGCAAGGCTTCGTGACTGCTTCCCTGGTAAATCATGTTATTCGAACTGGCCGCCGCTCCCGCAGAAGTTCCGGCCATGATGAAATTTTCATTCTCGTATTTTTCCAGCAGCAAATGGTGAAAAGCTGTTCCGCCGAAAATGGAAGTCAACCGCAACTGGTCACCACCGGTGAACATCACCACATCGGCTTTGCGCAAATGCTCCAGGTTCTCCGGATTATTAGCTTCCTCGCGCGACTTGATATTCAAAATCCCTACTTCAAACACGTTGAGCTGGGCAAATGCTTTCACATACTCTTCACCTACTTCCTCCGGAATACTGGAAGCGGTAGTAATAATTTCAATCCGGGACTTCCCGCCACGTGAAGATTCTGTCGTGATCCGTTTGAGAATTCCTTTCTCAAAAAAACGGAGATTACGTTGGAGGTCTGCGGGATTTTCAGAGAAACTGCCCCTGTCTACCGAGCCTCCAATGATCACTAATTTTCCTAAAGGGCTTTTCAATTTACAGCGAATTGATTACGCAAATTTAGCGTTAATACCACACCCAATTTGCTTTTCATGACCCGGTTATGAGTAAATACCCAACAGCAGAATGTTGATATTAAAACAAACTGTATATTGATGGAAATTGAAACGGGTCTATGAATATCATTGAAATCAAAACGTTGCGGGGACCGAATTACTGGTCGAATTACAGGAAGAAGCTCATTGTGATGAAGCTTGACCTCGAACAACTTGAGGAATCTCCAACCCATACCATTCCGGGTTTTCCGGAGCGGCTCGAGAGACTTTTTCCTTCCATGGTGAAGCATCGCTGCTCCAAGAACCATGAAGGTGGCTTTTTCGAACGTGTCAAAGAAGGCACGTGGATGGGGCACGTCATTGAACATATTGCGCTGGAAATACAAACGCTTGCGGGCATGGATTGCGGCTACGGCCGTACGCGCGGCACCGGGGCAAAAGGTGTATACAATGTGGTTTTCTCCTACATGGAAGAAAGCGTAGGCATTTATGCCGCGAAAGCTTCTGTACGGATCGCCGAGGCGCTGGTTTCCGGTGCTGAATGCGACCTGGATGAAGATGTGCGCGTGATGCGCGAAATGCGGGAACGCGAACGCCTGGGACCGAGTACCGGCAGTATTGTAGACGAAGCCGTGGCGCGTGATATTCCGTTCATTCGTCTCAACAAAGAATCTTTGGTCCAATTGGGTTACGGAAAGAACCAGGTGCGTTTCCGCGCAACCATGACTGACCGGACGAGCTCCATTGCTGTTGATCTCGCGAGTAATAAGGACGAAACCAAGCGCATGCTCCAGGCCGCGGCTATCCCGGTGGCGAAAGGCATGTGCATCAGTCTCGAATCGCAGGTTGACGATGCCATTTCCAACGTAGGATTTCCATTGGTATTCAAACCGCTCGATGGAAACCACGGCAAGGGCGCTTCGATCAATGTAAAAACACGCGAAGAAGCGCTGGACGCTTTTGAACACGCGAAAAAATATTCACGCAGAATTATCGTCGAGAAATTCATCACCGGCTACGATTTCCGTGTGCTCATCATCAACCACCGTTTCATTGCAGCGGCCTTGCGCGAGCCTGCACACGTGGTGGGCGATGGAAAAACTACGATCCAGGTTTTGATCGACAAAGAGAACAGCGATCCACGCCGCGGTTATGGTCATGAAAATGTATTGACCGAGATCACTGTCGACAAAGAAACACTCGACCAGCTGGCGAAATACAGTTACTCGCTGGAAACCGTTTTGAAGAAAGGAGAAAAGTGTTACCTCAAAGGCACAGCCAACCTGAGCACCGGCGG
>DATHKF010000227.1:0-6371 GCA_035489505.1 Bacteroidia bacterium
CAAGTGAAGGAGAATTATGCAGTGCAACCGCTGCCTTGCTTGCAACAGGAAATGTGGTCGGCTGGTTCCAGGGACGCATGGAATTTGGTCCGCGCGCATTGGGCAACCGCAGTATATTGGGTGATGCCGCGAATGAAAACATGCAGCAGAAAATAAATCTCAAGATAAAATTCCGCGAGAACTTTCGTCCGTTTGCACCTTCAGTGCCGGTGGAAAAAGCCGGGAATTATTTTGACTTACCGATAGCCTCACCCTATATGCTTTTTGTGGTACCGGTGAAAAATGACCGGCGATTGGATGCACCGGCCCCTGATCAGCAGTTGTCTATGACTGAAAGATTGCACATCAGGCGCAGCGTGATCCCGGCTGTGACGCACGTCGATTTTTCGGCGCGCGTTCAAACGGTTCACCGGGAAACCAATCAGCGGTTTTACGATTTGCTCGAAGCGTTTGGAAGCAAAACCGGAAGTTATGTATTGGTAAATACCAGTTTTAATGTGCGCGGAGAGCCCATCGTTTGTACGCCCGATGATGCTTACCGGTGTTTCATGCGTACAGCGATGGATTACCTGGTGATCGGTGATTTTATTTTTGATAAAAAAGATCAGCCTGTGCAGGACGATGTGGATATCCGCAAGGAAGAATTCCCGCCGGATTAAGCGTGGTTAGGTTCAGCCGCAGGTTGCACTGACATGAAACCACTATTGTGCTGTAAAGCAATTTAACGTGCTAAATTCAAACCTTAGTTGTGGGCCTTCGGCCTCCTGCCACAGATTCGCAGATTTTTAGATTAAAATTTTTGCTGATCAATCAACAGAAATTGATTCAACATTGAGCATCCAATTTTATAAATCTGCGTAATCTGCGAATCTGTGGTGACACGCCGAAGGCGCACCAACACCAGCAACAATACAAAAACATCGATACTGTAATTGTAAACGAACTTTAGCACATCAAACTGAGACACTGCCTATATTTGACCGCATGGAATTCCTGAGTGACCTGTGGCGGTTTTTACGCGAACGAAAGAAGTGGTGGCTGGCACCTGTAGTGGTGATGCTTTTGCTCCTGGGCGTTGTGATTGTCCTGGGCGGGAACAGTGTAATTGCCCCGTTTATTTATTCACTCTTCTGATATGAAACTGGCCCGGAAATATCAAACGCTGCTGGTGATCGTCGCCGGTTTGATTGTGATCTGGTATTTCAACCGATCCGAAGTTCTGCTTTTTGCTGCAATCATTGTGGGTATTGCAGGTGCGCTGGTACCTGCGTGTGCCACCGGAATTGATTGGCTGTGGAACAAAACCGGCAAGGTGCTGGGTGCAGTGATGTCGCCGGTTATGCTCACCGTATTTTTCTTTTGCTTTCTCACGCCGTTCGCGTTGATCCGGAGAATATTTGGGCGGAGTGACGCTATGTTGCTGAAGGGACCCGGAACCACCACCTGGAAGAAAAGGGAACATCTTTTTGTCCCGAAAGACATCAGCGATCCCTGGTAATTTTTTTTACCGCAGTCACCAATAAAGGCGTCCCCGGAAAGACCACTTATCCGTGATCTCTTCACGCCAGCCCGATTATCAACAACACTTATGGAAAACCCAATGAAAACGAAGTGTTCCGGCACACTCAAAAGCCTATCTTTGTGGCGTATATGAAAGTTCGTGTTGGAATCATTTTTGGCGGCTCTTCGCGTGAGCGGGAAATTTCTTTTGCCGGAGGAAGAACCGTTTATGATAATCTCGATAAAGCCTTGTTTGAACCTGTTCCCATTTTTGTGGACAGCTTCAACAAATTTATCCTCCTCAATTGGGAGTTTATTTACAAGGGCAGTATCCGCGATTTTTATCCGCCGGTATCGCATGTCCCCGCTTCTAAAGGCGAGTACCAGGTGTATGCCGAGTGCCTGAACCCTTCACCGGAAGTTCAGCTCGCTATGGCCCTTCAGTTGGGTAAACCGCTGGGCAGCGACGAACTGAAACAACATTTCGATTTCGCATTTCTCTGCCTGCACGGACCATTTGGTGAGGACGGAAAAATCCAGGGCCTTCTCGAATACCACGGCATTCCGTATTCCGGTTCCGGTATTCTTCCTTCTGCCATTGGCATCGATAAGCCGCTGCAGAAAAAACTGATGACTTCTTCAGGATTTGCATCGCCACCGTTTTTTACTGTTGCCCGCAATGAATTGATCCGCGGAAAACAACTCGATATTTTTCGCAATGCCAAACAGAAGATTGGTTTTCCGCTCGTGGTGAAAGCCGCAACGCAGGGTTCTTCCATTGGTATTTCGATCATTGCAACCGACGATCGTGCAGCATTTAATGCGGCACTCGACAAAGCATTTTTCTGCAAACGCATTACGCGCGATGAATGGATCTCCAAAAAAGCAGAAGAAAAAAATGAATGGATCCGTTCGGTAACAGACATCCGTGAAGGAGTAGGACTACCGGTGATGATGAACAATACCGTTGTTCACCACCCGGATGAACTCGAAGAACGTCTTGAATTTCATTTTACTTCTTCCGGCGAAACTGTGTTGCTCGAAGCGCTCGATGCCGAAAGCCAGATCATGATCGAAGGCTTCATCGAAGGCAAAGAATTTTCGTGCATCGTTGTGCAGGACGAACAGAACAAACCGATTGCACTTCCTCCAACGGAAATCCGGAAAGGAAAAGAACTGTTTGATTACCGTTCGAAATATCTTCCCGGTTTATCGCGCAAGATCACACCCATCGAACTTCCGGAACCGCAGATCGAACAGATCCGTTCGGAATGTGAACGTTTGTTTGATGCACTTGGCTTCGATGTGTACGCACGCATCGACGGATTCATTTCGAAGGACGGAGTGATTTATCTCAACGACCCGAACACCACATCGGGCATGATGCCGTCGTCTTTTTTCTTTCACCAGGCTGCGGAAATCGGACTCAATCCTTCACAGTTTCTCACGTTCATTATCCGCACGTCGTTGCAACAGCGTATTGCTGCAGATAAAAACGGAAAACGGTTTGATCATTTGCTCGTGCAGCTCGACAGCAGCATGACCGAAGCGAGAAACAGCGCAGTGAGCAAGGTCCGTGTAGCGGTTTTGTTCGGAGGGTATTCTTCCGAACGACACATTTCCGTGGAAAGCGGAAGAAATATTTATGAAAAACTTGCTTCGTCGACCAAGTACCAGCCTATTCCTGTTTTCCTCACCGGTGGTGAAGACAACCACGAGCTGTACCAGGTTCCGATCAATGTCCTGCTGAAGGATAATGCAGATGACATCCGCGATAAAATTACATACTGGAAAGTTCACCCGGTGATCGAGCGGATCATCGAACAATGTGCAGATATCACAGGGCGTTATTCATTCAAAGACGCTTTGGCCGCACCGAAAAAACTCACGTACGAACAGCTTGCACAAATTGCTGATGCGGTATTTATTGCGCTGCATGGCCGTCCGGGTGAAGACGGTGCCGTACAGAGCAAGCTCGAAACGCTTGGACTTCCTTACAACGGTTCAGGACAAGAGAGTTCGGCCATCACCATTGACAAGTACACCACGAACGAAATTCTTCGCAAACACGGATTGCTCATTGCAGAGCACATGCTGGTGAACGAAGAAGAATGGAATGAAAACTCCGCCGCAATTTATGACGCGATTGATACGCGTATCGGCTGGCCGTTTATCGCCAAACCGGTGGATGACGGATGCAGCTCGGCTGTGCGTAAGATCAAGACGAAGCAGGAACTGGAGAGTTTTGTGAAACTCATCTTCCGGAAAACGGAGCAATTCGATTCGGCAGCGGCTGCTACATTGAAGATCAAAGCCAAAGAAGAATTTCCCCGTAAGCGTGTTTTTCTCATCGAAGAACTCATCAGCAAACGCGATGCGAAGCATTTCCTTGAAATAACCGGTGGCATGCTCACCCGTTATAGCGAGAAAGGCGAGATCGAATACGAAGTTTTTGAGGCTTCTGAGGCGCTTTCCGAGGGAGAAGTGCTTTCGCTGGAGGAGAAATTTCTCGCCGGACAGGGCCAGAACATCACCCCGGCCCGTTACGACGGTGACCCGGAAAAAAGACAGAAAATTTCGGACCAGGTGAAGGCAACTTTGGCTACGGCCGCACGTCTTCTGAACATACAGGGATACACCCGAATCGACGCATTTGTGAGAATTTACTCGCCTGAAAACATTGAAGTGATTTTTGTTGAAGTAAATTCATTACCCGGAATGACCCCGGCCACCTGTATCTTCCACCAGGCTGCCATCAACCAGTACAAACCTTACGAGTTTATTGACCGTATTCTCGACTTCTCCTTTCGCCGAAAAGAGAGTACACGTAAAATGCCCGCCTGAGCAGAGATGAAAAATGTACTAGCAGTTTTAAAAAAACGTCCCTTGCTCATCAGTTTTGTTGTGGCGGGACTTCTCCTGTTCATTGTGCTCTGGGGCATGTTTGCGTGGATGGAATCGTTTACCCGTCATGACGAGTTTGTTGACGTTCCCGATTTTCAAAACCTGAAATCGTCGCAGCTCGAAACTTTTTCTGCGAACAAAGACATCCGCTTCACCATTGTCGATTCGCTCTGGGATCCGCAACGTCCGAAAGGAATTGTGATCACGCAGGATCCTGCACCGGGAACGAAAGTAAAAGCCGGACGGATGGTTTACCTGTACACAACCGCCGTTGTTCCGCCAACGATTGCTATGCCTAAGCTCGAAGATCTTTCGCAGCGGCAGGCGCAGTACATCTGTGAAGGATACGGTTTGCATGCCATTTTCAAAGACGTCGACGATCCGCATCGCGGTGCTGTTGTTGAACAGTGCGACATGAAAGGAAAACGCATTGAACCGGGAACGCCGATTGAAAAAGGACAAAGTATCATTCTCAAAATCGGGAAAGGCGATGAAAGCACTTCCGATATCAGCATTCCGAACCTGGTTGGATTAACATTCCGGCAGGCGAGAGGAAAACTCATTGACATGCGTCTCGAATGGCTTGTTGTGCCCGACGAAGGCGTCAAAGACACATTGAATGCAATCGTTTACGAACAGAACCCGGCTCCCGGTTCAGGACGTAAAATAATTCCCGGTTCAACCATTGATCTCCGCGTCACATTCGACAAGGAAAAATTAATGCACGACTCGGCCAACATCAACAGACCATGAACATGAAATTGTTTTTAGCGATCGGAGCGATCGGATTTTCCTGTGCTGTACGGGCCCAGGAAGAAATTCGTCCATTGACATACATTGCACAACCGGAAAACAGCACGCAGCGTTTCTCGCAGGTGAATGTGCAGGATACTATTGCGTTGCCTTCAGGCGGTTTCCGCGACAATTTTATGTACGATTCGCATCGCCCGGATACAGTTCTTTGGGACATGTCACTGAATCCCGGTGTGTATGTCAACCGCGGATGGGCAACGGCTCCAATCAATCTCGGTGTGTGCACGTTCGACGGACTCGACTGGCAAGGTTATCCGTACAGCCCCGCCGCTTCAGTAAACAGTTCTATGCTTTGCGACGTGCTGACGAGCCGTCATTTCGATCTCACCGGTTACGATGTATCTGATTCTCTTTATCTGAGTTTCTGGTGGGAAGCGCAAGGAAGAGGGTATGCGCCCAACCAGGTTGATTCGTTGCAACTGCAGATCAACATTCCGGCGTGGAATACGGCAGGTGAAGTATGGAAAACAGTTTGGTTCATGGAAGGATACAATCCTGCAGGTGCAGATTCATCGTTCCATGTAGCGATGTTCAAACTGGATACTTCGGATTATTTCGTTGACGGATTCCGTTTCCGTTTCCGCAATTACGCATCCGGTTGCGGAAGTAATGATCACTGGCACATCGATGAAGTACTTTTCAAACCCAACCGTTCGGCGAATGATACATTCATCAACGATGTGTTTTTCGTGTACAACATGCCTTCCCTGTTCCTCGATTTTCACCAGATTCCCGGAGATCATTATACATCGACGCAAATGGCGAACAACATTCAGATGTTTATCCGGAACAACGATACCATCACGCGCAATGTAACGTACTCGTACGAAATTTTTCAGCCGGGAATTCCTGCACCGCTTCACACGTACGCAGGCGGTGCTGATGGAACTTTGCTTCCATACTCTACTGCCGGATACAGTTCGTATGCGCCGCACCAGAATCCGAATGTGTCTTACCAATACACACCTTTTTCAGCACCTGATACGGGATACTATTACGTGAACCACATGCTGAAGAAAGGTACAGCCGCGAATTCACCGGTGGATACTGTGACGTATTACCAGCGCATGTATAATGCGTACGCGTACGATGATGGAACCGCTGAAGTAGGATACGGATTATTCGGCGCCGGTGCGTTGCTCGCTTATCGTTTT
>DATHKF010000228.1:0-3071 GCA_035489505.1 Bacteroidia bacterium
ATACGTTTTGTCAACGCCGGGATACGAAAGCGCCAATGCTTCGAGATCTTTCAGGCGTTTGATGTATTGTTCTACAATCTCGCGGCGTGCTCCCGGACGTGCACCTGAAATGGCATCACATACCTGGACGATCGGAGAATAGAGTGAAGTCATTTCCACTTCATCGTGGTGAGCGCCGATGGCGTTGCAGACTTCCGGTTTTTCTTTGAATTTCTCAGCGAGTTTCATACCAAGAATTGCGTGTGGCAATTCCGGCTCGTCATCAGGAACTTTCCCGATATCGTGAAGAAGTCCTGCACGTTTCGCCACTTTCGGATTCAATCCAAGTTCAGTGGCCATGATGGCGCAAAGGTTGGCGACTTCACGCGAGTGCTGCAGCAGATTCTGCCCGTAAGAAGAACGGTATTTCATCCGCCCGATCATACGGATCAGTTCAGGATGCAATCCGTGAATGCCGAGATCGATGGTTGTGCGTTTTCCGGTTTCAACGATTTCGTCTTCCACTTGTTTCTTCACTTTCTCCACGATCTCTTCGATACGTGCGGGGTGAATACGTCCGTCGGTAACAAGCTGGTGAAGCGCCAAACGTGCAATCTCGCGGCGAACCGGGTCAAATCCGGAAAGGATAATGGCTTCCGGTGTATCGTCAACCACGATCTCAATTCCCGTTGCGGCTTCGAGTGCGCGGATGTTTCTTCCTTCGCGACCGATGATGCGGCCTTTCATTTCATCGCTTTCGATGTGGAAGATTGAAACCGAATTTTCAACGGCGTGTTCAGTAGCCACACGCTGGATCGTTTGAATCACGATGCGTTTGGCTTCTTTGTTCGCAGTCATTTTCGCTTCGTCCATCATTTCTTTGATGTACGACATCGAATCCGTTTTTGCTTCCGCTTTGAGCGATTCCACGATCTGTGCTTTGGCGTCTTCGGCAGAAATTCCGGAAATGGTTTCGAGCTGTTCCACCTGTTTGCGGTGAAGCTTTTCGATCTCTTCCTGGCGCACTTTGATCATATCGAGCTGGTGCTCGAGATCGCGTTTGCGCTTATCGAAATCGCCTTCCTTGCGTTTCACCTCTTCCATTTTCTGGCTGAGGGTGGTTTCTTTTTGCTTGGCGCGATTTTCAGCCTGAACGATCTGGTTATTCTTCTCGTTTACGGTTTTTTCGTGCTCCTGTTTGAGCTGTAAAAACTTCTCCTTTGCCTGGAGCAGTTTTTCTTTCTTGATTCCTTCGCCTTCGATTTCAGCCTGCTTGAGTTTATCTTTTGCTTTACGTTCAACGGCTCCGCGAAGGACCGTGGCAGTAACAATGATTCCGACAAGCAGCGCTGCAACACCAACGATTATTGCAATAACAATAGGTTGCATACTTCTGGTTTTAATGCGTTTTTCCTCTATCTGTCAAAAATCCGCTTTAGGAACCGGGAATACGTGTAGTGTGTTGTGAAATCGTTAACAGGGAATTGCTCATAACCGAAATTCAGTGCGCAGTCTGAGACAGTGCGCAGTACGCAGTTACCTACGCTGAAGCCGGTTTACCCGCTAAGAAGGAGTCGATAAGTCCGTGAGCATGAGTCAGGTTGGCAATGATGTCGTCCTGGTTATCAATTGTTTTGGACTTCTTGTCGAGGTATTGCGATGCGAATTGTAATGCGGTCATGGCCAGCAGATCCTGCTTGTCCTTTACCAGGTAGGTCGTTTCCAGTTGCGCAACGCGATCATTGATCCGTTTTGCGGCATCGAGAACAGATTGTTCTTCTTTGGCATCCACGGTGAGTGGATACGTTCGACCTGCAATGGTTATTTTGACTGACTTTTCGCTCATTTTCTAACGACGTCCGCCGCGGCGGACTACTCTTCTTTAATCGGGTGTTGAACTACCTGTTAAGCTGTGCGATGCACTTATCGATTTCACGCACCAACTCGTTTATTCTCAATTTTAAAGCAAGATTCTTTTCACTATCCCCGGAAACGGCTTTTGAAATTCTGAGGGATTTGTACTGATTCTCCAGTTTTTTGTTGGCCAGTTCCAGTTCTTCCACCCTGTTTTTCAATTGATTAACGGAGTCTTTCAACCGCTCGTTTTCCTTTTGCCGGGTGTCCAGCAAATGTAGGATTTTTTCGGTCTTTTTGATCAGACCGGACGAGAGCTTGAGGGCAGAATCCGCCAATTTTAACAGAGTTAAGGAATAGTTTCGCTAAGATAGTGGGAAAAGGTAAAGATCAAAGGGTTATGGGGAGAGGGTGATAACGCTCAAAAGGATTAAGCCTTTTCAGGGTTAGGACCCTTGTAACCCTGCGAGGGTATAACCCTTTGAGGGTGTCAACGGTGTGATTTACTTTTCCGCTTACTTTTTCTTTTCCCTTTCTTGATATCTGCTGGCGACAGAGCAAACTTGACAGGTACGGTCATACTCACCTTTACTGGTTTTCCATCGATCATTCCCGGACTCCAGTTCGGCATGGTGGAAATTACGCGAACGGCTTCCGTATCCAGGTCAGGTGCTTCGGGTATTCCTTTTTTCACCTGAACATTTCCAATACTGCCGTCAGTCGCAATTTCAAAGTAGACATAAACGGTTCCATCTAGTCCAGCATCCAGCGCACTCTGCGGATATATTATGTTGTTCTGAAGATATGTCTGAAAAGCATATTCCCCACCCGGAAATTCGGGCATTGTTTCTTTGCTGAGTGTATCCTGCGCAGCAAGTGAAGAAAACGTTACGAGAATAAAAACTGAAATCGCACAAAGCTGTTTCATTCGAAAATATCTATCAATCACTCAACACAAACCGGATCGGCACAGTCATGGAAACGCGTACGGCTTTGCCATTCATGTAGCCCGGTGTCCAGTTGGGCATGCCTTGGATAACACGTATTGCTTCAAGCGTGAGTTCAGGCGCACCCGCAACTCCTCTTTTGCAGAACACGCTTTCTATTCTTCCGTCTTTCGCCACTTCAAAATAAATATACACTGTGCCTTCGCGCCCATATTTTTTTGCACTGTCGGGATAGTGAACGTTCATTTGCAAATATTTATTGAACTCGGCTTGCCCACCGGGAAACTGCGG
>DATHKF010000229.1:0-2250 GCA_035489505.1 Bacteroidia bacterium
GCTGATTATGCTGTAGAACATCCCGATGGCGCAGACGGGCCTCCTGTTGGCATGGTCAACCGCCTGGGTATGCCGAGCCAGACTGAGTTGAATCAGCGTACAGAATGGGCCAATATGGTAGACAGTCTTGTACAGGAAGATGCGTGCACGTCCATACACATCGATCACACATACAACACAGCTACACGTCAGTTAGGCGTTACCGTATGGGGAACGTGGCTGCAGGCCCACACCGGAGATGTCAGGGTGGCCATCATGCTCACCGAAAGCGGAATGGTCGGCTGGCAGACGGACGACCAGGTATGTGATGAGGCGTATGTATTTCATGATGTGCTTCGCGAATGCATCAACACGCCCGGTTCAATCACGGGGATTACAGTCGGTACCGGCACAAGTGTAATTGGAGCCACGTGGTCGTATTTGCTGCCAACGGCGTACACATTACCGGCTACTTACGATGCAAACAACTGCCAGCTCGTTGCCATTTTTTACGATGCAACTACCGGTGAGGTGTTGCAGGCGTGGGAAGAGGAATTGTGACAGGAGGCAGGAGGTCAGGAATGCAGGTTGCAGGGAACCTTTTGGCGCAGAAAATTTCTGAGGTGCAACAATAATATCAACGTGTCGTTTATTGATGCAGGAATGATTTTTTGTTACACAAAAGATTGATGAATTCGCAAACGGTTCCCTGCCACCTGAAATTCCTGCCTCCTGAAATCCTGCTCCCTGAATTCCTGAACCCTGACCTCCTGCCTCCTGAATTCCTTAACTTTGTGGTATGCGAATCCGAATTCTTATCCTGTTTACATTTACCATTACACTAAGCGCCTCCGCCCAGCGGGCTTTTCGCGCGGGAATTGTTGCGGGAATTAACGGATGCCAGATCCACGGCGATTCGTATTCCGGTTATGACCAGATTGGTTTTGTAGCCGGCATGTTCGTGCACAATAATCCCGAAGAAAAATGGCAGGGACAGATGGGCATCCAGTACACGCGCAAAGGAAGCCGGCATGTGTTGCACCCTGACTACGGCGGTTACCGCGATTTTGAAATCCGCCTGAACTACATCGAAGTTCCGCTGATGGTCAAATACAACACGAAGAAAGTATTCTTCGAACTCGGTGCAACCTTTGGTGTACTTTTCAAAGTCCGTGAGTTCGATACGCAGGAACGCACGCCGCAGGATTTTAACCGGATGGAATTCGGATTCGTTGCCGGGATCGGGTACAATATCTCTCCTGTTTTGTACATCGAGTTTACATCGTCCAATTCGATACTTCCGATCAAGAATTTTTCCTTGCCGATGTATTACCCGCGCTTCCTCCCGAATTTATTTAACCGCGGCATGTACAACAACATTCTGGGACTCACATGTGGATTACGTTTTGGATCAGGCAGCAATGAATAAACACAAGATCGCGGTTGGTATTTCAGGAGCAAGTGGTTCGATCTACGCCAAAGTGCTGCTCGATAAACTTGCGTCGATGAAAGACCAGGTGGAAGAAGTTGGCGTGGTGATGTCGGACAATGCGAAAGACATCTGGCAAAAAGAATTACGAAACGCAGAGTACGACAATTACCCGTTTCGTTTCTGGGGCAAGATGGATTTCAACGCACCGTTTGCTTCGGGCTCGTCCAGTTACCGCACTATGATCATTGTTCCATGTTCGATGGGAACCCTGGGCAGGATTGCAGCCGGAATTTCGAACGATCTCATCAGTCGCGGAGCCGATGTAATGCTCAAAGAGCGCCGGAAACTGATTGTAGTTACACGCGATACGCCCCTCAGCCTGATCCATATCAACAACATGAAAACGGTGACAGAGGCGGGCGGGATCATCTGTCCGGCAAGCCCTTCATTTTACAGTAATCCTCAAAATTTCGAAGAATTGGCAGGAACGGTGATCGATAGAGTGATTGATCTGGCCGGGCTTGACCAGAAAACTTTCCGTTGGGGAGAGTAAATACAATAAGTTTCTCTTCTGAACGACAATCATTTAAGATTTCATAGTCTTGGCGTTTAGGAAATTTAACGGTCCTGATGTATCTTGGTTAACCAGTTACGCGTTAAAGCATTGTTGATTTCTTTCAACCGTTGTAAAGTAGAGAAGATATGCTTGAATTCAGTAAACACATCCTCAAGAGCGTCAGTTTCGATCGCGCTTTGTTCCAAAAAGAATTAATGAAAATGCTGAGCCGGCTTAAACCGGATGAAGCACTGCTGTTGAAAGCGTGGGCGCTGGGAACATT
>DATHKF010000230.1:0-7281 GCA_035489505.1 Bacteroidia bacterium
CCGATTTCTTCGATGGAAAACCGTTGCTCAAACAACTCGTCGCGGCGTATCCCATTGGGTTCGACGTCAAAGCCAGCACGTACAAACAGATTCCAGTTGGTGACAGCGCAACACAAACCGGCTGCTTCATGACGTGGAATACCGTTGCCTGGGGACAAGACACCACCGGCGCTTACACGCGCTACCGCGGATCTGCTTGCGTAAATCCATTCACATGGAAACAGGATGCAACAGCGGCACCGGGCAAGTTACATTCCGGCGCTGTGCCGTTCGATTTCAAATCGGTGCAGTACAATATTTCAGAAGTGAAAGTGCACGGTGCTTTGTTGTGGGTGAAGTTCAATCCCGCCGTAGGTAATTCCGGGTTCTTTCACTTCGGCACAAACTACCACGTGAGCGATGTGAATCTGTTTTACATGAACATTCGCGAAAATGCAGAGTTGCGTGTGAGGACTTATTTATCGCAGAATTAAGTCTGCGAATATCGTCTGCACAGGTATTGGAAACGAACCGGCAAAACAGTACTTTGGTTATTCAACTTTCCGCACCATGACGCGATTGCCTATCCTGTTTTTGATCATTACCTGTTCCTGCATCTTGAATGCCCAAACTCCACAGTTCGATTGGGTATATACTGCAACCAATCCGGGTCATTGCGACGCAGAGGCAGTTGCTACCGATCATCTCGGGCATGTGTATGCTGCAGGAAATTTTTACGACTCACTCTTCATTGGAAGTACAGTTTTGTATCCATCGCCCTTGGCATCTGCCTGCACGTACATCGTCAAGCTGGATACACTGGGTAATTTTATCTGGGTTCAGGCCATGTACGGTAGTGGCGCGTGCTACGTCCGCGATATCCAAACAGACAGTTACGGAAACCTGTTTGTGATGGGTTCTTTTAGCGGAACAGTAACCGCAGGGCCACATTCAATCACCGGGCCATCCAACTACCTGAGTTCATACATCGCGAAAATAGGCTCCAATGGAAATATTCTTTGGATAAAAAAATACGCTGGCAGCGGCAAGGTGGAATTCTACAATATGGACCTTTCCTCCAACGTCATAGGAATAGTTGGCGTGTTTGCAGGCACAATAACAATTGATTCAACTTCGCAGGCGGTGTACGGGCAGTACGACGCGCTGATCCTTTCCCTGGATACTTCGGGAAACCTGGTGTGGCTCGAAAATGATGGTGGCGCTTATGCTGATTACGCTTACGGAATTGAAATCGACAACCAGGGGAATTTCTACGTGTGCGGAAGTTATGGCAGTTTCACACACGAGGCTTATTTCGGCCCCGATACACTCATGCCTGTTTCTGGTCTTGACGCTTTCCTGGTGAAGTACGACGCTGCCGGAAATTTTCAATGGGTGCGAACAGGTGGAGGTGATTGGAATTCCGCGTTTGGTTGGGGAGATGAATCCTTGTCCGTATCCATAGACGTGGCCGGAAATATTTATACCGTGGGTCATTTCGGCGATACAGCGTTTTTCGGTTCACAGTACGTCGTTGCGCCGAGTGGAGGTGTCTGGCAATACGTTGCGAAGTACGATCCCAATGGAAATTGTCTGTGGCTTAAATCCCCGTCTGCTGTGGGTACTTCCCTGGTCCAGGTTTCATCTCGCGACATTTATTGCCTTAACGGAGATGTGCTTGTGTCCGGATCATTTCATCAGAATGTGATTTTCGGAAATGATACATTAATGCGAAGTCCGTCCGGAACTTTTGATGGGTTTATCGCAAGTCTCGATACATCCGGCAGCAACTGGAGCTGGGGCAAAAGTATCCCGGGAACCGGTCCTACAGGAACCACTACAAACAACATTGCGGCTGACAATGCAGGGAACATTTACATTGCAGGCTCAGGATCGGGTACCACACTGTTCTTCGATGCGTATTCCATTTCGCCGGCTTACATGGATTTATACGTGGCCAGGATTTCCCCCGATATTATGTTAGGTCACGATGAGGATAAAGCACCTTACGGTGTTCGCGTATATCCGAATCCTGCACAGGATGTGATTCGCCTGGAGTCTGCAACGGGCAATCAGATTTCAACGGTGATGATTTATTCCATTCTCGGAGAGTGCGTCCGCAGTGAATCATTTCCGGCCGTTTCCTCAGCCGAGATCAGTATCGCCGACCTGCCGCGTGGCACGTACTTCCTGCATGTTACTGATGAGCACGGAGAATTCTCAGTCAGACCTTTTGTGAAACACTGATTGAAAAAAGAGCTTTCACGATTGCAGTATCCGTAAATACTCTACCCACGGACCCACTTCTTCTTTATACTGCTTCGCAATCACTCTCGCCATTTGCGCAAGATGTCCCATATCGTGTGCAACCCACGTAGAAAGCAATTGCCGCAAAGTAACTTCTCCAAACTTCGGGTGAATTCCTTTCAGGTCGAGTTGCGTTTCGGTCAGATTTTTCGCCAATAGAATTTCGATATTTTTCTTTCGTACCGCCGCAAATTCATCTACAAGCTGATTCAATGTTTTTCCTTTGCTCTCCTCGAACATCGCGAATCGTTCAAACGTTGGAAACTTCCGGTCCTCGCCCTGCGCAAGAATAATTTCCATCCTGTTCACCCAATCGGTTGTTTCTCCATGAATGAGATGCCCCACAACATCATATACCGACCACGTATCACCACCTTCATTCTTCTCCGACCAAACCGCCGGCAAATTTCTCACCAGCGCATCGATAACCGCAGGAGTTCTCCCGAGAATCTCAACTGCTTCTGAAAGTTTGTACTGCATGCCTTCGTCTTTAAAAGATGTATTCTCCGATACATTTACTTGCCTACTGCCTACTCAACAACTACCTACTAACCCCCAACCCGACACTTTTATTCAAATTCTCTTCTATCAGGATCAACCAAGACCGCTGCATCCTCAAACCTCGCCTCAATCACCACTTCCCCCTTCAGGTTAATGTACCCGTATTTACTTTTCTCACGAAACACCGCAAACCCATTCACAAATGGACGCAGTTCCGTGTACTTCGGTTGTGCAATCACTTTTCCGGTTGAATCCAATGCACCGTAAACTCCATTCTTCACAACCGTCGTGTATCCTTTGAAAAAATATCCGATGCTGTCGTACTCTGCCGGCACAACGTATTTTCCGGTCGAGTCAATCATGCCGAACCGGTTGTCTTTCGACACGAGACTTTTTCCATCCACAAAAAACAACTGCACAATCGACGACGGAGGAAAGATCTGTCTGCCGGTAATATCGAAGCATCCGTTCAACCCATCAACATCCACCATGAAATAATTTTTCTGCAGGTGAAAAATATCACTGTACTGCATCTGGATGATCATTTCCCCGGCGGAAGTAATCACACCTGCTTTGCCTTGTTCGTCTTTCACTTCATAATATCCATCGCCCAGGTTGAAAATCAAACTGTACTTCGGCTCGACAAGAATTTTTCCGGTGGTATCAATCAATCCGTATTTACTTTCGGTGCCAACGATCGCAACACCGTTCACAAAATCATCAGCCACTTCATACGTTGGTGGAATTACGCGTTTGCCGGTTGGATCCATATAACCGTATTTCCCATCGAGCGAACGGCAGCGTGCGCGGTTGTTCATAAAGCGGTACATGCCTGTTCCCGGACCAAGATTCGACGCGAGAACTTTTCCTGTTTTGTCAATGATCGATGAATTGCTCTTCTCCGAAACAAGTGCTTTCCCTTCCGAGAATGCAACTGCAAATTCCCATTGCGGTTCGATCACCACTTTTCCACTGGCATCCGCATAACCGTATTTTTCCCCGATACGCACACGGAACATTCCATCACCATACACCGGCATTTCGTTGAACACCGGTTCTACAAGAATTTTCCCCGAAGTATCAACGATGCCATACGTGCCAATCATAATGGGTACACCACCGATCACAGAATCATTCACGTATTCTGCGGCACGGAGAAAAGGGTAGTAGTAGCCGTGCTGTGCATCATCAAACATTTCATCGTACTTGCACGGCGTAACATATTCACCACGTTCGTTCATCAATCCCAGTTTCACCGAACTCTCATCAATCAGGTGCATAAGCATAGCCATCTCGTCAATCGTTGTGTCGCTTTGTACAACGGTTGCAAGCGGACCATATCTTTCCTCGAGATGCTGCAACACGGGCGGACAGGTGAGTTTGCCGTATGGATCGACAACACCAAGTGCACGTCCTTTCTGCACCACGCATAAATCGTCGGTGTAATATTTATATACCTGCTCGTATTGCGGTGCTATCAGTATTTCTCCCGTGCCGTGTGCGGCGAATCCGAAAGCAGAATCCTTCATGATAATGAAACAGGTTGCGCTGAACGGAATCATGGAATCGTAAACGGGCTCAATCACCCAGTCACCCATTTTGTCAATCAATCCGTACTTGCCGTCGTTCTTCACAACCGCCGTTCCGCGGATGAACGACCACGCCACATCGAAGTCAGGATCAATGACAAAATCTCCGGTTTCATCAATGTAACCGTACTGATCGTGCAGCTTGGCGCATGCGCGGTACTTGCCAGGATCGTGGCCGCAGGATGTGAGAAACAGAACGGATGTGAGTAGAAGAAACAGGAGAATTCGCATACTCAAAAGTAGGCAAAAGCGGTGATTGGAATCACCAGTACGAGTAGATCGTCAGCGTAGCGTCGCAAATTTCTACGTACTCCCGGAATGTGCGCCAGCTTTTTCGCTCCCGTTCAGACCAGGGATAAACACGGTCCGCAGTGAAGGCCTGGTGTTCCTGTGGGTATCGCGTTACGAAACGCCAGTGGTAAATTTGACTTTTCTCAGTCCACGCAGAACGAATAGTATACCACCACAAAAATTTCGGGGTGCGTATAATTTTCACGAGCGTCGAGCAATCTTCTGCGTAACACGGATACGAAAAATCCGGTGGTGTGGTCGCAGGTGTGATCGAGTCAAACGGCTCCAGGTCAATTGCTGTTCGTGAATACCTGATCGTATCAAGACGTTTATTCAACGTGAAAGATTCCACAGTAGAAATGGCCTGCGTACGATCCGGAGAATAACGGCGTTCACTGGTGCTGCTTACGATTTTGTTTTTCGCCATGCGCGTTTGTAAAACAATAACCTCGAGGTGCGTTGCCGTATCAAGAGGTGTTGTAGAATACTTATTCGCATACCTGAACGCCATTGATGAAGTTCGTTCGTAGCGGTACGTAACGATATTTTCCGGAAGACAAACGGGCCGTCTTCCCCGCGGGACAATTGTTTTTGTATGACGTTCGGTGATATGCCGGTGCCGGATAAGAGTGAGTTGCCTCATGATGTTCCACAACGTATCGTGCACGATCGTTACGGAATCCGAAGGATAGGAATAGGTTTGATGTTCCAGCACATAGTTGAACGGGCCGGTAGTTCTGGCCAGCGAGGTGTCAGGTAAATACACGTGCATGTAAGATGAGTCCCTTCCGCGTACGTCAAAATAGATCAGGCTCATATCACCTGGCTCGTATGGGTTGTCCAGCGTTACGTACCGTTCGAGATACAAGCGGCCTTCACGCGTGTAAAAAAGAGTAAGCCCTGCAAGCGTGTTGTCTGATGATCCGAGAAAAATAGTTTTAATATGTTTCTTCCGGATTTGATCGGCGTCCCCGTTCACCTGCGACGACAACGGCAAAACAGTCAGCAGAAAAATCAAACAGCCGGTATGTCGGAGCCAACGGATCAAGCCATTTCCTTATTAATGGATGTCGTTTTGATCAATGCTTCATCGATCGCTCCAAACACTTCTTCCGAATTGGTTCCGCAGGTTTTCTCGTTGTGGTTCGGAACATCAACCACCAGGCTTTTCCAACGCGCAAACTGTTTCGGGTCCTGTATCATGTCCAGGAAACCAATGTACTTCTCGTAATTATTAAAGAAATCACCGGCCAGCAAATAATGCAGCAACGAAAACGCAGTTTCAAATCCTTTGTAGTTGGATTCAGAAAGCGAACCTACTTCCGCGAGATTGAACGATTCCGGATCGTAATAAATACCAATGAATTTTTCGATCAGGTCATACGCCCCGTCAATGTGTTTTTTCTTTTCCGCCATCGCCACCATTCCGGCTTCACGTCCTTCACGGATGAGCACATCCAACGCTTCTGCAAATAACTTCGAACTGTTCATCCCGAGATAAACACCGGAAGCAAAGATCGGATCCAGGAATTTTCCGCTGTCGCCGAGCATTGCAAAATTATGGTCGTATGTTTTCTCCGCGTAATACGAAAAATCAGAAACAGCGATTAACGGCTGCGCAATTTTTGCATCGACAAGAATTTCACGCGTCAACGGAGTTTCATTACACTCCTGCAAATACAATTGCATCTGCCAGTCGTGCTCATGACCGGCCTTTTTGAACTTCTCTTTTTGCTCTTTCAGGTATTTCCGGCTGATGATCAATCCCACACTGATCCGGTCTTTTCCTACCGGCTGAATGCCAAACCACCCGCTCTTGTGTCGCGGGAGAATACAGATTTGCAGAAGTCCTACATCAATACCCTGCGAATATTTCGCGCCTTTCCAGTGCGTGAGAAAAGCAATCCGGTCGAGTTCCTTGTACTGTGTTTTATCACCAAGTCTCCGGGCGAGAAAAGTGTCCTGGCCGCTGGCGTCGATGAGAAATTTGCCGTGATACTGTTTCGCAACTCCGTCTTCGGTAACATCCACCTCCACGTGATCAGGTAAATTCAGGTTGGCTTTTTCCACTTTACACAACTCACGGACTTCGGCTCCCTCTTCACGGGCTTTGTCGAGCAGCATCTTGTCAAAATCGGCGCGCACTACGTGAAACGATAAATAACTTTCATCGTGAATCACATTTTTGAAACACCACGTTGAACTCCGGCTTCCGTCTGCATTGGTAAAACGTGCACCTGGCTTCCGCGGAAAACGTTTTTTCATTTCTTCGAGCACTCCCAGTTCCTGGAACAACGGATAACAAAACGGAAGAAGCGATTCTCCCACATGCTGTCGTGGAAATTTTTCGCGTTCAAGAACGAGAACGGAATGTCCTTTACGCCGCAGGTAAATAGCCGAAGATGATCCGGTCGGCCCGGCCCCTACAATGATAAAATCATAAATCTGCTGACTCATATACAATGAATTTTGCCATTTCTAAGATAGTGGAAATTTCAGATGATCGCTGCTTTTAGGTCGTGCCTCAATTGGAAATCCTATTCGCAAATTCGCTGGATAGAAACGGTTGAAACCGTTTAGCGACTGTGCAAGGTCCATTGCCGGGGGCTTAAGC
>DATHKF010000231.1:0-6969 GCA_035489505.1 Bacteroidia bacterium
CTAACCCTGAAAGGGCTAAGAGCCTTTTGAAGGTTCACACCCTTCCCATTAAAAAAGTACGCAAGGGTCCTAACCCTGAAAGGGCTAAGAGCCTTTTGAAGGTTCACACCCTTCCCATTAAAAAAGTACGCAAGGGTCCTAACCCTGAAAGGGCTAAGAGCCTTTTGAAGGTTCTCACCCTTCCCATTAAAAAAGTACGCAAGGGTCCTAACCCTGAAAGGGCTAAGAGCCTTTTCAGCGTTGAGGCCTCCTCTCCCTTATCAACCCACCCTGCGAGGGTTATACCCTTTGAGGGTTAACCCGAACACCCACACCCGGAACCTTTTCTTAACCAGCAACATCCGCACTTTTTCAACATTTCTCCTAGTTTTCAACATTTCCCCACAGTTCCTAACACACCCTTTGATTTGAGCCAGTCTTGCCCTTTCTTTGGGGAGCATACTACCCAATCCAATGAAAAAACACCTTACTCTCCTCCTGATCCTTGTTTTTGGAGGTTTTTCTGTCGCAAAAGCTGAATATGTCTGGAAAACGGGATACGTGATCCTCAACAGCGGAGATACCCTCAAAGGCGACATCAAATACAACACAAAAAAGGAGCTTCCCCTCTTCTCCAAGGTCACCCTCAAGCAGGGCGAAGTCCAGAAGAACTACAAGCCCGATCAGATCAAAGAATTTTCATTCGAACAGACTCGTTTTTTGACCCGGACCATGGACAAAGAGCTGGTTTTTCTTAAATTGGTGTCCGAAGGGCAGATCAATCTTTTCGAGTGGCAGTTTGAAATGATGCACGGAGAAAAGACGATCGTTGACAAGGACTATTACATTGAGAAAGTGGGCAGCACTGAAAAGGAGCCGCAAAAACTCAAAGGCAATAAGTTCAAGAAAACAGTAGCGGAACTCATGGCCGACCACACAGAACTGGTGGCGCGTGTAGAAGCAGATGATAAGAAATACGAAATCGGCGAAATGCAGTCGGTTATTGAAGAATACAATAATTGGTACGCGGAGCAAAATCACGAAGCCCGCGGAACAAAATAAGAGTTTCCCTTAGTAGTAGTTTCCGCCGACGACCTGTTGCAGTTAAATGCTCCAGGTCGTCTGGTTTTTGAGGTGCTTCCCAATGGCCGCAGAGGCGCGGAGACGCGAAGAAATCGCAGAGGATTTATTGCAAGTAAGCAAAGTACGTAGAGAAGTTTCTCTGCGTTTTTTTCTTTGCGTCTCTGCGACTCTGCGGCCATTCGCGCTTACCTTCGTACCAATGAAAAAACTCTTCCTCCTCGACGCTTTCGCCCTTATTTACCGGGCTTATTTCGCTTTCGCGAACAGTCCACGCATTAACTCGCGGGGACTGAATACCTCCGCCATTTTCGGGTTCACCAATACGTTGCTGGAATTGATCCGCAAAGAACAGCCTACACACATCGCCGTTGTCTTTGATACCGCAGAACCCACGCATCGTCACGTGGAATACGAAGCGTACAAAGCCAACCGCAACGAAATGCCGGAAGACCTGCAGAAAGCCATTCCGTATATTTTTCAGTTGCTCGAAGCGTTCAACATCACCACGATCTCCAGCGATGGTTGGGAAGCCGATGATATCATTGGCGCTCTCGCGAAGAAAGCCGAGAAAGAAGGATTCCAGACCTTCATGATGACGCCCGATAAAGATTTTGGTCAGCTCGTCTCCGAAAATATTTTCATCTACAAACCGGGCTACAAAGGCGGACCTCCTACGAAACTTGGCGTGAAAGAAATCTGCGAGAAGTACGGCATCCAGCGTCCCGAACAGGTGATTGATATTCTCGGACTCATGGGCGATGCAGTAGATAACATTCCCGGCATTCCCGGTGTGGGAGAAAAAACGGCGATGAGCCTGATCCAGCAATTTGGTTCCGTGGAAAATCTCGTTGCCAATACCGATCAGCTCAAAGGCAAACTCAAAGAAAAAGTAGAGCAGCACAAAGAGCAGGCAATCTTCTCGCGCAAACTCGCGATGATCATAACCGATGTTCCCGTAGAATTCAACGAAGAAGAATTGCGCCTGCGTGAAGTAGATAAAGAGAAAACGAAAACACTGTTCGCGGAACTGGAATTCCGACGCCTCGCACAAACGGTTTTGGGTGAAGCCATACCGGAATCCACCGACTCTGCGCAGGACGACAATGCTTCGGAAGCCGTTGCTTCGAAAAAAACAAAGCCGGGACAAATCGACATTTTTGGAAACACCGGTGTCGAACAAGCCGAAGAAGCGAAGACCGAAGAACACACGATGCAAACCATTGAAACGGTTCCGCACCAATACTTCGTTGCCGACACAATGGAAAAAGTGGATGAACTCGTGAAGCAGTTGTTGTCGCTCGATGAATTTTGCTTTGATACAGAAACAACCGGGCTCGATACAATTACTGCTGAGCTTGTCGGATTTTCATTCTCCTGGAAAGCCACCGAAGGCTGGTACGTTCCTGTTCCTGCGGATCGTACGGAAGCGCAAAAAATTACTGACAAATTCAAACCCGTACTTGAGAGTACAACCATCACGAAGATCGGGCAGAACGTCAAGTATGATTTGAGTGTACTGAAGAACTACAACATTCTTGTTGCTGCTCCGATGTTCGACACGATGATCGCACACTACCTGCTCAACCCGGATATGCGTCATGGCATGGACCTGCTTGCCGAAACGTATTTGAATTATTCCCCGGTGAGCATCGATACGCTCATTGGTAAAAAAGGCAAAACCCAATTGACCATGCGCGATGTTCCGCTGGAAAAAATTTCGGAATACGCTGCAGAAGATGCCGACATCACCTGGCAGCTCAAACAGCAATTCGCTCCCGGGTTAAGAGAATACAACGTGCAAAGCGTATTCGAAGGAATCGAAATGCCGCTCATGCCCGTGCTCGCAGCCATGGAACGCGAAGGAATTTCCCTCGATAAAGAAACACTGAGCCGCTGTTCCGAAGAACTGCAAAAGGACATCATTGTTCTTGATGATGAAATCCAGAAAATGGCGGGAACACCATTCAACATTGCTTCGCCGAAACAGGTGGGCGATATTCTCTTCGAAGTACTGAAAATTGGTGGCGACAAGCCGAAGAAAACGAAAACCGGTCAGTACGCAACGGGTGAAGACGTGTTGCAGAAACTTACAGGTAAGCACCCGATCATCAATAAAATTCTCGAGTACCGCGAACTGGTGAAACTGAAAAACACGTACGTGGATACGTTGCCGGAAATGGTTCATCCGTTAACGGGAAGAATTCATACATCATTCAACCAGGTGGTCGCTGCAACAGGAAGATTGAGTTCTGATAATCCGAACCTGCAGAACATTCCGGTGCGCACGGAACGCGGACGTGAAATACGAAAAGCGTTTGTAGCGAAAGACGACAATCACGTTTTGCTCAGCGCCGATTATTCACAGATCGAATTGCGCATTGTAGCAAGCATGAGTGGCGATCCGAATATGTGCGCCGCTTTCAACGAAGGGAAAGACATTCACACAGCTACTGCAGCACGCGTATACGGCATTGCAGAATCTGAAGTGACCAAAGAAATGCGCTACAAAGCGAAGAGCGTGAACTTCGGAATCATTTACGGACAAGGCGCTTTTGGTCTTGCAGAAAATCTGCAGATCTCGCGCGGCGAAGCAAAAACACTGATCGATAATTATTTCCGCGAGTACAGCAGCATCCGTGAATACATGGACGGCATGATCCAATCGGCGCGCGACAAAGGTTATGTTGAAACGCTCATGGGCCGCAGAAGATATTTACGCGATATCAATTCTGCGAATGCCGTAGTGCGCGGTTTTTCCGAGCGCAACGCCATCAACGCACCGATCCAGGGTTCAGCAGCGGATATGATCAAGCTCGCGATGATCCGCGTGCAGCATGATTTGAAAAACGGAAATTTCAAAACCAAACTTCTGCTCCAGGTACATGATGAATTGATTTTTGATGTGCCTAAAGAAGAAGTGGATGCCGTTAAACCCGTCGTTGAAAAAGCGATGCGTGAAGCGTTGCCGTTGAAAGTTCCGGTTGAGGTTGGAATGGGAACGGGGAAGACGTGGTTGGATGCTCACTAAAATGGCCGCAGAGGCGCAGTGACGCAGAGGTTAGGAGTCATTGCGAGGAACGAAGCAATCTCATCTTCGAAGGAGGGACTGCTTCGTGCCTCGCAGTGACGGTACTCTGCGTTTACTTTGCGTTACTGCGCCTCTGCGGCTATTGTTCACAAATTCCACTCCTCTACCGCAACCGCTTCTCCTCCCAATACGTTGAATTGGTATCTTTGCACTGCTATGAAATCGCATTTCTGCATACTCTCCATTGCCACCGTTTGTTTCGCTTTTTCCTGCGGACAAAATTCAAATGAATCCACAGAAGGAACGGATGATTCGGCGGTGATCGATCTCAACAAAGAAGTTGTTTCTGCTGAAAATGTTTTCATTTATATTCCTTCGCCGATCCAGACTGCGGAGCTGCTGAAACAGGCCGGTGCAAAATACAACGCCGACCTGCTGAACAATCCCGACAACGCTTCGCGTTATACCACCACTGCGGCCATGGCGTTGAACATGGGCGTTTACGGAAGTGACCTTGCCTTCGCCGGAATATTCAACCAGAATGCGGAAACGATCAAGTTCATGGATTGCACGCGCAAGATGGCGGATGGATTGCACGTGATGGCCGCATTCAGCGACGATCGTAAACTTCGCCTGGAGAACAACATCAACAACCGCGATTCGGTTTTGAGCATCATCACCGATTCGTATTGGGATTGCGACGCCATGCTCCAGGAAAACGAACAGACTCACGCCTCCGCTTTGATGATTGCCGGCGGATGGATCGAAGGTCTGTACCTCGCCTGTCGCGTTGCGGAAAGCACCAACAACAACGATATCCGCATTCGCATAGTTGAACAACGGTCTTCGCTCGACAAGCTTATTATTCTTCTCGACAAACAAGAACACAATGATGTTGCTCCCGTGTCTGCCCAACTCAAGGAACTCAAAGTAATCTTCGATAAACTTCCCAAAAACACAGACGGAGGGCTGGTCGAATCAAAAGATCCGCAAACTGGCATTTCAGTTATTGAAGCAGAAAATCCAACCGAGCCACAGAGCCTTAACGCTTTGGAATTCAAGCAGATACTTGATAAAATTACCGAGATCCGGAACGGTATTATCACGCGTAGCTGAAACTAATCCTTCCCATTTTTCGTTAGAATCACTGTTGGCATAGTTTCTGTCAAATGTTCCCTAACAACAGAAACGAACGAACCATCGCTGATTATGAAAATATCTACCAAGGCTGTGATTCTCTCAGCCATTTTTACACTGGCTATTACAGGTGATGTTATTTCGCAGTGTAGCAAAACATGGGTACGCAAAAAATGCGTTCCGAAAGTAAGTCCGTTCATTCACAACGGGCAGATGAACACCACGCTGCTCAAAGAAGGTGATAAAATGGAATCGGTGATGACCTTCTACTCGGGACAGGATTATCGCATCCTGGTCTGTTCCGAAGAGACGCTGGAAAATGTAACGTTCGTGGTGAGCGACATGACCGGCAAACTTTTGTACGACAGCAAAGCACACAACAATACCGACTTCTGGGATTTCAAAGTGAAAACAACAACCGAAATGAAGGTGGAAGTTTTTGCCGGTCAGAATGAATCCGATGGAGATGCCGTTTCGAGCGGATGTGTTTCGATCCTGGTTGGGTTTAAGAGTAAATAGATTGTAGGCGATAGACGGGAGACGATAGATAGGTTTCAATCGAAAGTATACATAAAGCGAGAGTCCCGTCATCAACATGGCGGGACTCTCGCTTTATTCTTCTTTGAAACATTGTATCCGTAAACGTACTACCGTCTATCGACTAACGTCTATCGTCTCTCCTACTCAATCACCAATCTTCGCGTCAGGTACTTCCCATCATCCGTTACCAGTCGCACGAGGTAAATTCCTGAACTGAGTTCTGCGGTTTGTACCGGGAAGCGGTGAATTCCGGAAGCCAGGTCGCCGTTGTACACCGACTGCACGATTTTTCCATTGAGATCAACAATTTCCACGTTGATGTGATCGCGCTCCTCGAGAGAGAATTCGATCATCGTGTTGTCCTGTGCAGGATTTGGATACACATCAAACGCATTGATTCCTTCCGCAGGCGACATAATTCCGGTTGCGCCCTGGATGTTGATATCATCAATCCAGATGTCGTTACCGCCGTCGCTGGTGAATTCAAACTTCACGCGCACGTTTGCTCCTACCTGCTGTGCAGAATTGAACGTAACCGTTTCCGTTCTCCATTGTCCGCTGTTTGGTGTAAATGCACCGCTCTGCGCTGCAACCGTTGACAATTGCGGACCTGATTTTGAGAAACGCTGCGACCATGTTCTTCCGCAATCCAGTGAAACGAACACTTTCAAACGGTCGTTATCTGATGAAGTGCGCTGTGCAAATGCCACTTTAAATGTCATCGACGGTGCGTTCATTACTGAAAGGTCGATCGTTGGGCTGATGAAGTCATCCACGGTGCCCACCATTGCAGTGGTATTGTCGAGGCGAATACTGTGCGTACCGGTAAAGGCTGCACTCGTAGAAAGCGCCCATGCATTCACCTGCGGACTTACAATGTCCCAATCGTTGGCGAATGTTGTGGTGTTCTCAAAACCTTCGGAATAAATCGTGTTGTTGTACTGCGCTGTCGCCGGAAGTACCACAACGTAATTGGTGCGGTTTACTCCATCGCTGCCCTGCGCATTGGATGCGGTGAGTGATACACTGTACGTTCCGGGTGTATTGTACTGAACTGTTTCCACAGAATCGGTCGAGGTGTTTGGTGTTCCTCCCTGGAAATTCCAGCTGTACGAAGTCGGCTGTCCGTTGTAGGAAGCATCCGTAAACGTGAGCGAACCGCCGGCACAAACAAATTGCACTTCGCTTGGTGCAAAGTCTGC
>DATHKF010000232.1:0-2578 GCA_035489505.1 Bacteroidia bacterium
CTTCTCGTACACGTCGCCATTTTTGCGAATGATGAGTGCATGTCCCGGGGAAACCTCATGGATCTCTTCCGCTTTAACGTTGAACGCCGTCATGATCTGCGGACGTTCTGAAGTCACAACTACAACTTCATCGTTGCTGTACCAATGTGCAGGGCGGATTCCGTTCGGGTCGCGCAAAACAAATGCATCGCCATGACCAAACATTCCGGCCATGGAATAACCGCCGTCCCATTTCTTGGAAGCGTCTTTTAAAATTTTCTGGATGTCGATGTCCTGTGCGATGAGGTGCGTGATCTCTTCATTCGTGCGCCCCATGTCTTTGTAGCGGTGAAAAATATTTTCCACTTCACGATCGAGAAAGTGCCCGATCTTTTCCATCACCGTTACGGTGTCTGCTTTTTCTTTCGGGTGCTGTCCGAGCTCCACGAGATGGTGAAACAATTCATCCACGTTCGTGAGGTTGAAATTTCCGGCAACCACCAGGTTCCGCGTGATCCAGTTGTTCTGGCGAAGAAACGGGTGACAGTTTTCGATGCTGTTGCCGCCGTATGTTCCGTAACGCAGGTGACCGAGCAACAATTCTCCGCTGAATGCAACGTGTTTCTTGACCCAGTCTGCGTTTTGCAGTTTCTCCGGAGTCTTGTTGTGCACCGCGGCAAACTTATCGTTGATCTTCCCGAAAATTTCCTTGATCGCTGAAGGAGAAGTGGAGCGGTATCGGCTGATGTAACGCGTTCCGGGTGGCACATCGAATTTAATCGTTGCCACTCCAGCGCCATCCTGCCCGCGGTTGTGCTGTTTCTCCATGAGCAGATACAGCTTGTTCAGCCCGTACATGGGTGTGCCGTATTTGTCGATGTAATATTGGAGGGGTTTGCGAAGACGAATAAGTGCTATTCCGCACTCATGTTTGATTGCGTCGCTCATAACTGGTTCCCGCGACCATTTTTCTTCCAACCGGGCTAAAGCAGACGCCTTAACCAACAGTTCAACTATTATCCGTCGTGGGAGTACAAAGTTACGGAATTGCGGTCGGCCGCAGTGCGCTTTTGGTCGACAGACACGTTACTTCGTCGAAAAACGGCTCCTTTTTTTGTTGAAAAATGGCTCCAGGGGAAAGGTAGCGGGGATTGTGCCGGAATGAGATCGGACAATACCAGGACCGATACCACAGTTCTACTCCGGATTAAGTGAAAGCATCTGCGGAACAAGGCGAACGGTCGAATGTTCCGCGTTCGTGCCTGCACCTCCGCATAACTTTACTCCTGATCGAATTGGAATGAAGACTGTACTGCATTCATCTGTCCATGCGCTAATCATGTTGATGATTTTTTCATCGTGCGCGGGAAACCTGCGTGTCGAGAAACGTCATTATCGCGACGGCTTTTATTGGGGCGGCCGTGAACATCATCATTCGTCAACGGCCACAACGAACACCGTGAGCGGACAGTCTGTGGCTCCGGATCAGTCCGACGAACTCCGGCCAAACGACAGCGATCACGTTGCTGGTCGCATCGATTCAGCCAGCACCACCACAACGACTCCTCCGGAACTTGTACACGATACTGCAGTCAGTTCCGTAATTGAAGAGGAAAGCGTAGAGCAGCGCCCACGGTTTATCCCTGAACATACAGTGTCTGAACTTCCACCAGTCGAGGTGCCGGAAGAAGCGCGTCGATTAAATGTTCTGAGTTGGGTTGCAGTCGCACTACTGGTCCTCGGTGTAATTGCTTCCATCGTGGCTTTCATGCCGTTTGTTGCTGCAGGATTTGGCGTTCTGATCGCGGCTGCACCATTTCTTATACTTGGTGCACTGGGACTCGGCATCTGGATCATGGTTACAGCACGCCGCAGAAAGTTATCTGCCGTTAATGCAGCATCGAGTAACTATTACGACAAGTTGAGGAAAAGGTCGCGATTAGTTGTCGTGCTTGCTTCGGTTGTGATCGTGGTGTTTGCGCTGTTCCTGGCGCTGGTGATTGCCGCGCTTTCGACCTTCCAGTAAGCATATTTCTTTCCCGAAGTTTTCTGCTTTTTGGGAGTTCGCCTGCACGAAATTCCAATAAAAAAACACGGAGAACGACGTTTGGCCGCAGTTCCCCGTGCTGAATGATGCGTGTTTCGTTTACTGGATGTGATACCGGAGCAACCTGCGTTGGTAATAGCTCGCAGAATTCGAATAGAAGGTTGTTTGCACGATCTTTCCAATTCCGTTCGCAAATACCTCGTGCGTATAGCGCAATGCAGGAAGGTTGGGATTGGGAAAAATGGAATGCATGTGGCATTCATAGTCGATAGTCAGGAATGTGCCAGCCGGAACAGTAACACTGGAATCTTTGTGGCGCATGAAATACCATCCGTCACACATCCCGGGCCCGAAATCAAAGTACTTCAACGTATCCGTGAAATTGGTGTGCTCAATAAATTCTCCATTCACGTCCACAATATAGCCCGCAGAATCTCTGACCAATTCCAATGGGTATACCGGGAGAAAAAACTGGCTGCCGGAACCTTGAACAGTACGGATTTTCTTGTACGTATTTGCGCCGACAATGGTATCGCCTTCGACATATGCGCT
>DATHKF010000233.1:0-5298 GCA_035489505.1 Bacteroidia bacterium
TATTCTCTGCAATCGGGACAGGAGCCATTGTAATAATATCCGTAAGCACCAAGACCAACATAAGCGTTTCCAGAATGTGCAAATTGGTATCCTGTTGTATTGTACGGAACTGAATTTCCTCCTGTAGAACAAGCATTGTAATAGTCAGGAGTAAACAAACCATTCCACGGGGAAGCAAAGTGAACTTGGTCGGCATTGTAAGGGCAAGTATCAATCTGCTCAAAACTTGGATTCATCACAAGGTTAACCTGTGCCTTCAAAGGCAGCGAAAAAAGAATCAGGAATATTCCAACGGTTAACCTCACTGTATCAAAGATAAGAAACCTGCCCCGTCATTGAAGGTATGACGAGGCCGGTTACTGTTGCTCTTTTGCTGATTATTCTTTGATGATAACCAATGTCGCGCTTAAGAAAGTCTGGCTAAAAAATTGGAGTGCGATTATCGCACCACGCAAAATTTCTGCCCGATCTGTTCTCCATTCGGCCGGGTTAACCTTGCCACATATATTCCCGCTGCAAGATTCGTTGACCAAAATCCATTTTGATAATCGAATTCAGAGTAAATCAATCTTCCAGCCACATCGAAAATTTCCAGATTGGAATTCGCTTCCAATCCGAAAATAAATAACTCCTGATCTCCATATAGAATAGTGGGAATGACAATTGCCGGGGCAGTGTGGCATCCCTGATCCACCGTAACGGTAACAGCCGAAGTAGAAACAACATCGCATTCCATCTGCGACAACGTGTATGTAATGGTCGTATCTGGTGAGGCAGTTGGATTGGAAATATTGGGATTGTTTAAGCCGTAAGTGGGAAGCCATAAATAGCTAACTCCCGGTGTCGGTGCAGTTCCCAATTGAATGCTGTCCTTATAACAGATAGTAACATCGTTTCCGGTGACGCAATCGGCAATTTCATAAACGGCCACATCATCAATGTAATAATAAGCCACAATTGAACTACCGAGATGACTAATTGTATCAGTCTCATCGTCATCATAAAAATTTCCAATAGCAATGAAGCCTTCTCCTCCGCTCGCAACAAATTCACCGGATATTCTCACCCAATTCATAGTATCAAGGAATATCGAATCCGGGTTAAACTCAATCTGTGGTATTACCGAAATCGTATCGCCCTGCGCATCGTCGGGAACAGGACTTCTTCCGATATAAAGCCCTAATCTATTCACTGCCCAAAACGAGGCATCAGCACGAGAAACATAAAATTCAATGCAGTAGCGGTGCCCCGGTTTCAATGTATCATATAGTTGACCACGGACATACTCTCTACAATCGGGACAGGAGCCATTATAATAATATCCGTAAGCACCAAGACCCACATAACCGTTTCCTGAATGTGCATTCTGATAACCGATAAAATTCATTGGAACGGAACATCCGGTTGGCGCACAGGAATTGAATAATTCGGGGCTGAAAAGGCCATTCCATGGAGGAGCAAAGTAAACTTGGTCCAGATTATAAGGGCAAGTATCAATCTGCTCAAAACTTGGGTTCATCACAAGATTAACCTGTGCCTTTACAGACAGCGAAAAAAGAATCACGAATATTCCAACGGTTAACCTCACTGTATCAAAGATAAGAAACCTGTCCCGGCCATGAACGTAAGCCGGGACAGGTCATTTTGTGATTTACTCTTTAATAATTATTATGCGATCCGATTTCAACATTTCCCCTTCCATGCGCACACAATAGATGTACGTGCCGGAAGGAAGAAAAGACACGTCAAAAGTGTACTTTCTTTGACCGCCCGTGAACTGCCATGCACCAACCAACCGACCCGAGAGATCGAACAGTTCAAACACTCCCGGCACGTCCTGCTCTAACGCAATGTCAATCGAAAGTTGTCCGTTTGTCGGGTTAGGGTAAACAGGCGAAACTGCGTGAGGTGTGGATGCGGTAAACGTGCTGTTCTGCATCCGCAGATTGGTACTGTCGTGTACTTCTTCGTTCAGCATATTCCGTGCATCGAAGACACTTGTGCCACCCGTTAAAGTTCCCTGATTGATTATTCCCAAAAGAACTGCTTGCTGGGCTGAGTCCAGGTTCATGCTATCAATTGCCCATGTCTGCAAATACACTTCGAGCATTGCTTTCCGGTTTACTTCATACTGGCCGGACGGAGTTATTGAAGACAACGTTGATGTTGCCGATGATACGTTACCACTTGCAATATCATCTTCCACGTCTGCAAACTTCCCGATGTTGCCGCTTGTATGGGTCGTATAGAAATTAGCGTAATACGAATCATCCGCAGTACCCAATGACTTCCATGAAGGATTTTCCCGAAGCATCCGGTATGCAAACACGTTGTCATGGTATTGAAACGCTGAATTGAGCGTGTCATACGTGCGTGGTGTTTTGCAGATTCCAGCCAGCGTATAATTACGCGTCTGCTCTTGTGTTTGTGCAGGAGGCGCTAGCATCTGAGAGCATTTATCGCCCGTAGTGGTGTCTTGTAAAACATTTCCGTAAAGGCTATTCAGAAACATGCTACTCGTCGGCGGTGTAGTTGCATTCGGATAATACCATTTAATTCCATTGATGTTGATAGGCATGATCCTACCTCTTAAATCAAAACCACCAGCCATAGTTCCCGTCCACGTGTTTCCGGTGGTATGGAAAGCAGTTGACGAACCCCAAGTGATCTGGTGATTGACAGAAACAGGAGTAGTATAACCGTTCAGATAGTTGAAGTTGACTCCGTAGTAACAATTCGTCATGCTGTTACACGCGAGTATACTCGGATTGCACGTGCCTTTAAGGAATATCCCGCTTCCAACTTTGAGCAGAAGATTTTTCGAAACGGTATCATTCTTACAGTTCGTCATGTGAATCCCAAACAAGGTCGCGTGTTGTGCGGCAGTAGGATTTGAATTAAACCCAACCTGGTTCTGGCGGATCATGGAGTTTGTAACCTCCTCCAGTTTGATCCCAATACACGGCGCGAGCTGTGTCATTGGCTGGCCTGACATGAACGTGATGGGATTGTTATCGGTGATCTTCGCTTTGTTCACCCGGCTCACCCAAATACCGTTGCGCATTTTTTTCACGCTGTTGTATTGAATTTTCAGGTTAACGTTCACCAAAACCGCGTTCACCACGTAGATCCCGGTGTTCCCGAAATTATTCGCAACATACGCCTGAGTGCTGTTGATCGAATTGTTGGTTATCGTAACCGTTGAATTATTCGATTCAACACAGGCGATATTAATTCCTACGCACTCTGTTAACGTATCTGCATTGATCAGCACTGTCCGGCTTAAACAGTTCAACGTATAAATTCCCTTGGTCATGCAGGAGTCAAAGCGGTTGAACTCACAGCTCAGGTCAATGTAGTTGTGTGCCATCACACCGTAACTGCATTTGGTAAACTTGTTTTTTGCTTTGTAATTCCCGGTTCTTCCCACGGTCAGTGCTTTGGGGTTCTGTTTGGTTGCAGTCGCATACACCGCAATTCCGTTTGCCGGAACGTTGGGGGCTACTACGGTAGTCGTGAAATATTTGAAATCGTTGTTCCAGATTTTTACGTTTGAATTTTTGGAGTACACACCGAACTGCGTCCGTTCAAAAAGGTTCCGGTGTACCAACGAGGTGCTGTCACCAATAATGACATTTGTGCAGCTCTCAACATACACACCTGCAAACCCTTTCCCGCTTACCGGGGCGCGACAATTCGCACCAGCAGACGTAACCCCGGCGGTTGATCCCGGCTGACCCGGTGCATCACAGGCAAAAATGGTTTTTCTGATCACTCCCGGATGCGCTCCTGTATATGCTTTGATGAGTACGCCAATGTTATTCTTATTGAACTTATTGGTGGAATTGCCACCATCAATAAAGAAGTTTCCGCCGTTGATAGAAACAATAGCATTTTTGGCGTCCTCAATCGTTGTTCCATTCAGTACCGTGACCTTAGAACTTGCGTTTGTTCCATCAACCTCAATTCCATACCACTGATCGGAACACGCATAAACTTTCGAATCAAACGCAGCCGTGTCCGTGAATTCCAGTTTAATCCCGGGACGAACAATAATTTTTGCATTCGGCCCCATTTTTATTTCACAGCCTTTGAAACGGGTGTTTCTGTCAACGATGAAAGTACCATTGATTGACAACTCCTTGTGTCCCGCTTCGTAGTATTGGGTTGCGGTGTTGTACCAGAACAGCGAAGGATAGCTAACGTTATCTACCCGCGTTGTACTATCGTTGACGAGGTTGGGGTAAACATATTCCTGACCGTCCTTGAATGGGCAGCAGGAAGGAATATAGCCCACGGCCGATCCTCGACATCCGTTAGCATCTACGATAGAGACCGTGATGTGACCGGTTACTCCTGTGGTATCAAATGGCGTTCCCCAACATGCGTTGAAGGTCGCGCATGTCGGACACGATGATGAAACAGAGTTACCGATGCCCCATGAATACGTTGCACCGACGGGATTTGTGGTGAAGCCAAAACAACCTCCGCATGTCGTCGCGCCGGGTGGCGATACTATCGTTACTGGAAGCGGCGTGACCGTGACGGTAACAGTATCTTTTTTTGTACATCCGGTCGTTGTTTGGGTGGCCGTGTAAACGTATTGCGTGGTTGTTGTCGGTGTGACGGTTGTGCTGGTACACCCGCTACACAAAGTACTGCTGTTCAAGATAGCCCAGGAACTGGAGTTATATGTCCCTGTCACTGTTGCTGAAAGTACGACAGAAGGTCCTAAGCAAATACTTTGGTCGGCTCCGGCATTTAGCGTAAGAGGAGCGGCGAGTTGCGCGTATGTATACGTTGCGGTGGTAGTACAGCCAGAGGGCAGCGTACACGTTAGTGTGTACGTAGTCGCTGCGGTGTAGCTATTGGCGGAATACACCTGACTGCATAGGGTCGGATTGAGACAGGTAACTGATCCCTGCGAGGGTGACCAACTGTACGTTGTAACACTGCCCCCGGAACTGCTTGCCGTGAATGTTGTCGGAGTTCCCGCACAAACCCAACCGTTAGGGTTTGATGTTACTGTGATCAGCGGTTCTTCTTTAACTGAAACGTCATCGATAAAGTAGTACGCGCAGGTCGGCGTATAAGAAGTCATTGAATCAGGTGTATGGACGCTTACTCCAGAGCTCGCGTAACTAACGAATGATCCGATAGTGATGTATTGTTCGCCACCCGTTGCTGTAAATGTTCCGGTTACCTGAGTCCAACCATTTGATTGTGTAATCACAGTTGGA
Organism: Bacteroidia bacterium; assembly: GCA_035489505.1. GTDB lineage: Bacteria > Bacteroidota > Bacteroidia > Palsa-965 > Palsa-965. Next base: position 5,241 of record DATHKF010000233.1, read on the forward strand.
TTTACCACTTGCGGAGTCACAGGGATTGTACCGTGGCATGGCTGTGTTGGTATTGCGG
>DATHKF010000234.1:0-6991 GCA_035489505.1 Bacteroidia bacterium
ATCGTCATCAAGACAAACCAGGTTGCTTGCAGCGGAAGCCACAACTGTTGGAGACGTATGAATAACAATCGCAATTGTATCTGCTCCTATGCAACCCAATGGATCAGTAACTTCTACATGGTATGTGCCGGATGAAGAAAGTATCAACGTCTGGTTCGTGCTCGAGTCATTCCATACATACGTTGATCCTGCGTTACCTGCATCCAGTATGGCTCCTCCTCCGCATTGGGTGATGTCTGAGCCGAGAGAAACGGTTGGAAGCGGGGCCACAGTGATAAGAAGTGTTGATGTATCTGTGCAACCATTTGCAGCGTAACCAATGACGGTGTACGTTGTACTCGTAGACGGAACAAACGGAATTCCGTCTGTCGCACCTCCCGACCAGGAATAATTCGTGGCGCCGTTTCCGAAAACGGTTGTCGTGCCGCCCATACATACCGTTGAATCCGTTGCATTCCCATACACGATTGGACTGGGCAGGATGGTCACGGAAAGAATTGTTGGCGCACTATTACCACAAGCGTCAGTAGCGTAAACAGAAATATTTCCTGAAGTACTTCCGGCTGTGGTGGAAATTGATGTTGTGCCTTGTCCCGAATTGATTGTCATTCCAGCAGGGACACTCCAGGTATACGAAGTAGCTCCCGGTACAGGAACAATGGAATAATTTTCGCCTGCACCTGTGCAAAGAGAACCTGATCCGGTTATAACTCCCGGAGCCGGTGGGCCGATAATGTAATTGATTATGACAATTCCGTTTCCGGCCTGGTAACCTTGTATGTGAGTAACATTGGTCATTGAAGGTTCGGTATAACTGCTTCCTCCGGCACCTGAACAACCGTTGTGTGCGCCGCCACCGCCGTACCATCCACCACCACCACCGGCGCAACGATAAACCGGGTATGCATTTCCGCCAACGCCAAACGTCCCATCGGTTCCATTCCATGCACAGCTGACTGAAGTACCACCAACACCACCGGCGCTTTGTGTACCACCAGTTGCCAGTATCATTGGAGTACATCCCCACGGGTTGCCGCCCACTGATCCGTCGGCACCGATAAGTCCGCCTCCATGACCGCCGGCAGAAGAACCGCCATTCTCGGTTCCACCTCCACCACCGCCTGCAACGATTATGCGATCGGTCAAAGCTGTTCCATTGATTCGGATATCAGAAGCTCCGCCACCACCACTTCCAGGAGTGGAAAAAGATCCACCTGCTCCCAAACCACCTCCATTATATCCAGCCGTTCCTACAGGATCGCCCATACCTCCGACAAAAATATAGAGCGTCTGTCCCGGAGTAACGGCCATTGTTGCCTGCACTCTTCCTCCCAATCCCCCTGGTGCACCAATAGATCCGTTTCCTCCGCCTTCTGCTCCGGCAATGTCTATGTCAATGGAAAATACGCATGCTGGAATAACAACAGTCTGCATGCCTGCGGTGTAAACCAATGTAGTGTCCGCGTGTGCGGTGTTAACGAAAAACGAAAACAGCGCAGTTAAAATAAATCCGGCGTAGATTTTTTTCATGGGTCTAAATATTTCAGTGAGCAACAACTTCAACAGTACAATTTCGTGGATACAGGTTTTCAGAAACCATAAAAATTAATGCGCGTGAATTTTCGTTCTTCGACGCATAGTCGAGTTTCTCGCCAGCGGCTAAAGTTATAGTGTGCGAGTCTCCAACGGATTTTCCTGCAGCGTCTATCAATGTCCAGGTGAAAGTTTGAGCAACGAGACTCTTGTTTTCAAAAACAAGACTGAATGCGTTTGCACCATCAACAATACCGTCGATGAATGAAACACGGATCATGTCGGATTCTACCATTACGACGGGAATCGGTGGCAGTATTTTCGAAATGAAAACTGGTGTTGCAGCATTCTGCGCAGACACGAACGAGCTGATGGCCAGAAAGGCGGTCAGCAATAAGCAGTGAATTATTTTTTTCATGAGAAATAGTTTAATGTAGCCGTTACTAAATTAAACTATTTCGCTGGAAACGCCTAGGGAAGGGAAGAGCTGGTCGTATCTCAATTTGTATTCTATACTCAACTATGGTTGATTGGAAACGGTTGAAACCGTTTGGCAAGTGTCCAAATTTCATTGCCGGGGGCTTAAGCTCCCGGCAATGAAAAGCCTTCGCTTGTTCCAACCGCTTAAGCGGTTTTCCCTATCCCGCCGCTATTTTTACTGATCTCGTCATGCGTCGTCCATCGGCATAGAAGATCTCGATGATGTACGTTCCTGTAAGCGGAAGTGTTTTACCATCGATGTATTTTTCCGGATCTTCTTCCCGGTCTTTTTGATCGAGCCACGATTGGTATTTTTCCGTTTGCGCCGAATCGATATACAAGAGCATCGCGCGCATATTTACACCAACCTTGCTGGAGTCTTTCATTTCAGAAAGCAGAAGTCCGTCGGTGGTTTTGAACTGAATGGTTGCAACACCAGCCGATCGGGTATACCAGGCGAGTGGGACAGTGGCTTTTTTGAACATTTCGAAATTGTCGTTTACAATTTCGTATTCAGGCTGCAGCAGTACTGTTCCGACTTTGAGCACGTACAAATCAGCCGAAAGAATGGAATCATTCATTTGCTCCAATGCACCAATCGGTACAATATAAATCGAACGGCCGTGTGTGCCCACAACAAGATCGTGCTCGCGTGTCTGAATCACGAGATCGTGAACGGGAGCTGCAGGCATTCCGGTCATCATGCGCATCGACGTTTTTCCGCGGTCCAAAGTCATATACAAACCGTTGTCTGTTCCGGCGAAGAGCAGATTCTCATTCACAGGATCTTCACGGACCACATTCACGGCTTCTGCAGGCAGGTCAGCGAAAATCTGTTTCCATGTGGTGCCGTAATCTTCAGAAACGTATACATACGGTTTGAAATGATCCCACTGGCAACCGCTCAGTGTGGCGTATACGCGTCCTTCTACGTGCGTGGATGCAACTACACGGCTTACGCGCATGTGTTGTGGAAGTTTATCTGAAATGCGCGTCCAGGTATTTCCTCCGTCTTTGGTTACGTGTATCAGTCCATCGTCGCTACCGGTGTAAATCAATCCGAACTTCAGGTTCGATTCATTGACGGTGGAAATGCAGCCGTAAGGAACATCACCCGTGCGCCCACCGCGTGTAAGATCGCCGGAAATGGGAGTGAATGTTTTTCCCTGGTCCATGCTGCGGAAAACGCGTTGCGCACACATGTAGAGAATGTCCTGGTTGTGCTGCGACAACCAGATTGGTGTTTGCCAGCTGAAACGAAGTGGCTTGTCACCGAGTTCCATTTTCGGTCGCACGTAATGTTGCTCGCCGGTTTCTTTGTCCAGACGGTAGTAGTGACCAAACTGGTAACCGGTGTACACGGTGCTGTTGTCGCGCGTGTCAACCATCACCTGCATGCCATCGCCGCCGAGAATAAATTTCCAGGGATATTGTCCTTCGCCGTGCCAGCCGGTTGATGCCGTGTAATCGCTTGGGCCAAACCACACGCCGTTGTCCTGCAATCCGCCGTAGACATTGTACGGTTCTTCCATGTCGACATTGATTCCGTAGAATTGTCCCACAGCCGGCGTGTTGCATTTGATCCACGCTTTTCCGCCATCCCAGGTGATGTTGAGCCCGCCGTCGTTTCCGTTGATCATGTGTCCGCGACGCGAAGGATTGATCCACATCGCGTGATGGTCTCCATGCTGGTTTGCACCGTCAACAGTATTCCACGATTTGCCCCCGTCTTTCGACGCAAGCAATCCAACACCGGCGATATACAATTCATTCTGGTCGAACGGTGAGATCCATATTTTTCCGAAGTAATAACCGTAGGTATAAAACAACGTGTTGATGGATTTATCACTGCGTTTCGTCCAGCTTTTTCCCGCATCGGTTGATGCCCAGACTTCAGCGCCGGTGATCGGTTTGTTGAACAAATCTGCATTGGCATCGGCCACATAATCGGCCAATGCAACCGGAAGATATTTTCCTGAACGCACATCTTCTTTCACAGACTCTGCGGTATATTTTTCCGGGAAGCGATAATTCTCCAGGTATTCCGAGATTTTTTCATCGTTCAACGCGAGGAAACCTTCCTTGGTCATCACGCGAAGTTTACCGGGTGTGAGATCATCAGATGCTTTCGTGCTGTCGCGAATGGTGAATTGATTATCGACAATGGTGTAAAGCACATTGCTGTTACCGGGAAAAATCGAGAGACCAATTCTTCCAACGCCTTCCTGCGGAAAATTACTTCCGGATCCGGAGATGAGTGCAAATGTTTCGCCTCCGTCGGTGCTTTTGTAAATTCCTGTCTTCGCACCCGACTCCACGAAATTCCACAACACACGTTCACGGTGCCAGCCAATGGCGTAAAGAATTTTACTGTCGTTCGGGTCCTGCTGCACGTCAATCACACCGGTTGCTTCATCAATGAACAAAACCTGTTTCCATGTTTCTCCGCCGTCAATTGTTTTATACAAACCACGATCGCGATTGAAACTGAACAGGTGACCGATCACTGCACAGAACACGGTATTCGGATTGTTTTTGTCAATGAGAATCTGCCCGATGTGATGCGATTCCGGCAGTCCTTTGTATTGCCACGATTTTCCGCCATCCATACTTTTGTAAATACCCGTTCCTGCATACGACGACCGGCTTGAATTCGACTCGCCGGTTCCTACCCAGATCACGGGTTGCGGTTTTGCATCCCAGTCCACGGCAATATCACCAATGTTGATCTCCGGCATGTTGTCGAAGACCGGCGTGAATGTGGTTCCGTTGTTGTTCGTATACCAGACTCCGCCTGTGGCGTATGCGACGTAAAAAATGGTTGGGTCCGAAGGATTCACATCGAGATCAACCACGCGCCCGCTCATGATTGAAGGACCGACATTCCGGAATTCAAGATCACTCACCACCGAGCGCTGTTCCGAGTCCTTTTTCGTTTTCAAACCAACGAGACGTTCTGAGGCGGGTGTTGGTTTGGGTTCAGCGGAAGAAGGTGGTGGAATAACTTTTTGGGCGAACGCGAATGATACTGCGAATAAACTGCAGGCGAGGAGAATGTTTTTCATGGAAAAGAGTTGGTGGTGTGAAATTAAGGAAAGGTGCGAGAATAGCCGCAAAGTTCGTAGTGGCTCAGTTTGAAATCATTTTACTCAATGTCGCTGAAATGGAAAACGGTTGAAACCGTTAGGGAAGTTTGCTGTATCCATTGCCGGGGGCTTAAGTCCCCGGCAATGGATAGCGATTGGTTATTCAACCGCTTAAGCGGTTTCCTTCAGCTCCTGTTAGCCAAACTGAGCCAGCTCGCCAAGAAAAAAACGCAAAGTCTTTGCGGAGACCTTTGCGTGCTCTGCGGCTTTGCGTCTATTTTTTCTCTGTTATCCCAACGCCGAACAACGCAAAATCATACTTCACCGGATCGATCGGATCAAATTCGCGCAACACAGCTGTAAGTTCTTCCACCGCTTTGCGGTTATCCTGTTTCGCGTGAAGAATTTCCAGTGAACGCGCTACATTTCCCACATGCACGTCCAACGGAATCATCAACACGGCAGGTGGAATTGATTTCCATATTCCGAAATCGACACCGTTGGAATCTTTGCGCACCATCCACCGGAGAAACATGTTGATCCGTTTGGCGGAAGAACCTTTGGACGGATCAGAAACGTGTTTTTCGGTTCGCGTTTCGTGCTTCACCGAAAAAAATACTTTCCGGAACTGCGAAATCGCGTCAAGCATGTTGCCTTGTTCTTTAAGCGTTTTGATGAAAACCGATTCCAGTCCGCCGTGTTTGGCGTAGATATTCTTCAACGCATGCATAAACGTAACTGCATCACCGCCGTTGAATGTGCGGTGTACAAAAGACGAAAGCAACTGAAGATCTTTTTTTCCGGCGTTCATTACGAATTCGTGCGGAGCATGACTCATGAGTTCCATCCACCGCATGCCATTGCGCACAATGGTGGGACGCTGTCCCCAGGCAATGGTTGCAACGAGGAAACCGGCAATCTCACGGTCTTCTTTGGACGTAAATAAATGCGGAATGGAAATGGGATCGCTGGCAATAAATTCGGGCCGGTTGAATTCGCGCGTTTTCCGTTCAAGGAAATCGCGGATGTCATCGCGGCTGCGTTCAGTTGCTTTCGATCCTCGCACGGGTCTGCGCAATTTTATCGTACAGCAGCTTGAAAAATTTCATCCGTTGCTTTTCGGATACGCCGCTGATCAATGTCGATTTACGAATGATATTTCTTACCCAACGGTCGTTCTCGTCGTTGAATCCGGCATTGGTCGTGGCCATCGAGTTGAACGTGTTGATCGAATAGTAACACACTTTGCTGGAACCGGCCGTGATGAGAATGCAGTTATTGCCCACCATGAGATCGGAGAAGTACAGTTTGAATTCCGTGTTATCATCTGCCGCAGGAGCTTCACCGGTGAACTTCACACTTTTTGCTACCTGGCGTTCGAGACTTTTGATCATTGCTTCGATTTCATTCAGGATATCTTTCGCATCCTGGAGACCGGCAAACAAACCGGATTCCGAATAATATTCAACCTGCTTCAAGGTGCTGTTGAGCGTATCCTCGGTCCAGATCTCAATAGACGGGATCTTGTGATACAGGTCGTAAATTTTCTTCACTTTTTCCTTCGAAGATTCAGGAACGATATCGGCATCAAACTTTTTATCGTCGTACTGCGGTGCATTCAATATGGATTTTGACCAATAGAAAAGTTTGAACGCAGAAAGTTTCGGGTAACGGAAGTGATGGAAAATAGGAACGTCTTCTGCACACCAGATAATTTCTTTCGGATCGGTTTTACGGATCATGTCCATGTGACCGATAAGCGATGAAAGATATTCTTCGAATTTATCGAAGTCGGAAGAAAGGTGGCTGTATTGAAACGTTACAGAACTCTTTCCGCTTTCGCCCTGCGCGAAATGATCAAACGGAATCCGGTAGTGTGCGCAAAGTGTGCT
>DATHKF010000235.1:0-5163 GCA_035489505.1 Bacteroidia bacterium
TTGAACGATTATTCGCATGGATTCAGAACTTCCGACGATGCGCTACACGATACGAAATCCGCCATGAGAATTATCTCGCATTTGTGCAGATCGCTTGCGTAATTATACTCTCAAGGCGTTTTTGAGATGACTTCTAACCACTTTCGGTTTTTATTTTACCACGGCGACACGGCAGACGCGGCGCGCGTTGCTTGTCGCCTGCTACTAAGGCGTCACGGTGCCGGACAATATCACTTCGTGATATGTGTTGAATACCAAACTACCATTGAAACGTGAACCGTGGAGCGATTTGGAATACTTGCTGTGCCGAAATAATAAGCATTTGAGAAGCACGCGCCGTGTCTGCCGTGTCGCCGCGGTGAAAAATTCAGCCGGTAGTTAAACTTTCAACCGCTCCACCAGATCCGCCAGCCGTGACGAATACCCCATCTCATTATCATACCATCCCATCACCTTCACCATATTCCCAACCACGCTGGTAAACTCCGCATCATAAATACACGAATGCGGATTTCCAACGATGTCAATCGACACGATCGGGTCTTCCGTGTATTCGAGAATTCCTTTGAGCTCGCCTTCCGCCGCTTTTTTAAATGCGGCGTTGATCTCCGCAGGAGTCGGAAGTTTTTTCAGCTGGCAGGTAATGTCTGTGATCGAACCATCCGGCACGGGAACACGGATTCCGCAACCGCCCAATCTTCCTTCGAGGTGCGGGAAAATTTTCGTGATGGCTTTCGCGGCGCCTGTGGAGGTTGGAACCATGCTTACTGCTGCGGCGCGTGCACGACGTAAATCTTTGTGCGGTGCGTCGTGCAAACGTTGATCTCCGGTGTACGAGTGAATGGTTGTGATGTAGCCATCGTCTACGCCCCAGTTCTCGTCGAGAATTTTGATCATCGGCGCGGCGCAGTTCGTGGTGCAGGAGGCATTTGAAATAATGTGTTCAGTGTCGGTAAGAATGCCGTCGTTTACGCCCAGCACCACGGTAGGAATATCGTTGCTGTTTGGTGGCGCGGAGAGAATTACTTTTTTCGCGCCGGCAGCAAGATGAAGTTCAGCGCTTTTCCGGTCGAGAAATTTTCCCGTGGATTCGATCACGACATCAACACCGTATTTGCTCCATTCCAGTTGAGCCGGATCTTTGATCGCCGTTACCGGAATACGTTTTCCATCGATCACAATCGCATCACTCTCAGCAGAAACAGTTCCTTCGTATTTGCGGTGAACAGAATCGTACTTGAATAAATGCGCGAGTGTTTTGCTGTCGGTAAGATCATTGATCACTACAACTTCGATGTTGCTGCGTTTGAGCAAGACACGCAAAGTAGTACGTCCGATTCTTCCGAATCCGTTAATGGCAACGCGGGTAGGTTTCATAGGAAACAAAGTTCGGGAAATTTTGCCACGAAGTCACGAAGAATCGAAGGTTCACTAAGACTTAGTGTTTCTTCGTGTCTTAGGGTCTTGGTGGCAGATTAATAGAATTCATACTCGTACTCATACACGTACGTCTGCGAAAACGATCCCATTTTCTGAACGAGATCATCGCGGATGATGTTTCCTTTTTTATCGCGGGTGAAATTGTGCTCGTTCACCAGGCCGGGGTGAGGCAGACCGTTGCTCTCGTTCTCACCATCGCGGTACGGGAATACATAGAAGAAATCGTTGCGAAAATGTTCAGATTCCAACGCAGACATCACGGTCGTGTCGCGAAGCATTTTTTCGATCTGCGCATTGGGATTGTATTTCACCTGGTAATGCACCACCGGAATTAAGCCGGTTGAATCCCAGACATCGGTAATTTGTCCCTGCGGGGTATATGCGTACCGGTATTCGTGAAGCAATTGCCCCTGCGGACTGTAAACTCTTCGCCAGGTAAGCAAACCATTTTTGCGGAGAGAGGCGGTTTGCTGGTAACCAATAGAATCGTAAGTGGTAATCAAGGTTCCCTTTGCATCGTATGCAAATCCGTACACGTATGCAACGCCCAGCGAATTGTGTTGTTCTTCACGGATCTTCCAGCCGTGTTTGTTATACACATACACAGTCGTAGGTTTCAACGTGTCGCCTGAAGAGAACAGGGAAACTTTACGCGAAGAATCTTTTTCATTGTGCTCTTCAACGAACTTCTGGATCAGCACGCCGTCTTTGGTACGCTGCGTCGAAGAAATCTTTCTGCCTTTTTTATCGTATGCGTATTCATAATAATACGTCGATTCATTTTGGCGCTCAATGATCACGCGTCCTTGTTTGTCGTAATGCAATTGCAATTGCTGGTCCCGCTTGCCGTCAGCCATTTTGAAATAGATACGCACCACTTTTACTTTGTTCCTGACTACATCCGCAGAGTCGGGATGGGCAATGGTTTGCGCATCCAGGAAACTTCCTGAAATCATGCAAGCAAACAGGCAAAAGAACAGGCGTTTGAGCATCACAATGTTTTAGTCAGTAGGGACACGCAATTAACATGCCGGGTATCAAAGAATTTCTACGCACTCCGCAGCGATCCGGTTGTATTTCCAGATACCATACACGCGCACTTTCTTCGCACCAACGATCATGTCCTTATGATCGTGGATCTTAATGTCATTTTGCGTGTAGTCTTTCGGAATATCTTCCACCATGTCCGGGCCTTCCCCGATGATAATATCCACCGTGAGATATTCGGAGTCGCCCTTGCGGTCAAACAGATCGAAGTAAACGGTTTGGTCGATGTAAACCACGCTTGGAATTTCCAGGACCCCTTCTGCGTAAACCAGTTTTCCTTCGAGTGCAGCATGACCTGCGGTATCCGTTGTGATCTTGACTGCGCCCAATGTGGAATAGTCCATCGGCGTATCTTCTATTTTCTCGATCACCTGGGCGTTCATCGAACCATATCCATCGCCATACGGACGCGAGTACATTCCGGTGATCCGGACTTTATCACCATGACGAATGACTTGTCCTTTGTCGTCCTTAACGGCCATGTCGCTTCGCTTGTATTTGTCCGGCAGTTCCTTGATTTCATTATTGCCCGTACCCACTGTAACGCTCACCGCCACGTATTCACCTTTTTCCTGGTTCTTTCTTTCCCAAAGCTGAATGGTAATGTAGCTGTCGCCGTAAATATGGCTGCCGACCTTCAGATATCCTTCAATCGATATACGTTTCTCGTGCAGGTCGGCTGTGTCGTCGGCGTCAGCAAAAGTGATGGCTTTCGGCGGACCCCATTGGCGGAGTGAATCCAGGCGGTCGAGCGAATCATACATTCGTGTCACCGGATCATTGTTCGGATCATATTTTTTTCCGCCGCAGGATGAGAATCCCAGCGCGAACAGGGCCAAAGTGCCAACCAGGAGCATTTGTTTCATAGAAAACGCGTTTGCTCAAACATACGAAAAAGGTTTTTTCTTACTGCCGAAACCCGCGTCAATTCGTAGTTTTGTCTTATGCTTGAAGAGCTGATCCGGCTGGACCAGGAGTTGTTTGTCGACATTCACAACGCGCGCAACGGCTTTCTCGATTTTCTGATGCCGGTGATCACGAATCGCTGGGTGTGGATTCCGTTGTATCTTTTTTTTGCCTGGTGGCTGTCGCGGAAGTACAGAGCGAAAACAATTGTTATTCTTCTCGCGGCGGGATTGATGATTTTCATCAGCGACCAGGGAGCCAATCTTTTCAAGAACAATGTGAAACGCCCGCGTCCTTGCCACAACACGGAGTTGCTGAAAGAGCATACCGTGATTACCCCGAATGGCTGCGGTGGACCTTTTGGTTTTTTCTCGGGTCACGCGACAAATAGTTTTGCATTGGCCATGTTTATGTTCCTGCTTGTACTTCGCACGAAAATTGAAAACTGGAAACCCTGGCTTCTCCTTTTTTTCTGGGGAATCATGGTTTGCTGGAGCCGCATTTACCTGGGCGTTCATTACCCGGGTGATGTACTCTGCGGAGCCTTGTTCGGTATGCTCGTTGGCGGATTGACCTATCTTGCATTGGTGAAATTTTATTTCCGCAGACACGATGCTTAATCTCGCGTGGATATTTATTGGCGGCGGCCTCGGATGCGTTACGCGTTACGGCGTTTCGAAATGGATGCTGACCATGCCCGAACACCAGTTTCCATGGGCCACGTTAATTTCCAATGCAGTCAGTGTTATCATTATGGGAACAGCGTTGGGATTTTTCGCGGTTAAAATGGAAAGTGAAACCTTGCGTGCACTGATCATCGTTGGATTTTGCGGCGGGTTCAGCACGTTCTCCACATTTAGTCTTGAAACATTGGAATTACTGCGCAGAGGCAATTACATTTTTGCTGCAGGAAATATTGTATTGAGCGTTACATTGTGCATCGTTATTCTCGCTGTACTCATCCGAAAATAGATCATGAAAAAAGTTGTATTCATTCTCCCGGCGATTTTTCTTTTACTGGCATTCGCCAATTCAAAAAAGAAACCCGTTGCACAATCTGTTCCTGCAACTCCGAAACTGGTGGTTGGAATTGTGATCGACCAGATGCGTTTTGATTACGTGTACCGCTACTGGAACAAACTCGGTAACGACGGTTTCAAACGGATACTCACACAGGGATTCCAGTGCCGGAATACGAATTACAACTACATGCCTACGTATACCGGGCCGGGACATGCATCGATTTATACCGGAACAACTCCGGCGGTACATGGGATCATTGCGAACGACTGGCCGGACCGCGAAACGGGAAAGATGGTGTATTGTGCGGAAGACAAATCGGTGAAAGGTGTTGGCGCAGACGGGGATGAGGGTAAACGCTCGCCATCACGGATGCTGACCACGACTGTAGGAACTCAATTACACATTGCGACGAATCACCGCTCGAAAGTTTTCGGAATTGCATTGAAGGACCGTGCTGCAATTCTTCCTGCCGGTCACACCGCCAATGGCGCGTTCTGGTACGACGGTGGCAGTGGAAATTTTATCTCGAGTACATTTTTCATGGAAGAACTTCCGAAATGGGTGATCGATTTCAACAACCGTAAATTGCCGGAGCAATATCTTTCGCAGGACTGGAATACACTTTTACCTGTTGAGCAATACACGGAAAGTCTTTCCGACAACAGTCCATACGAAGGAATGTGGAAGGGAGAATCGACATCAACGTTTCCGCATAAAGTTTCGACGCTGCGTGAGACGAATGGAAAA